>JAGHYO010000018.1 GCA_017743605.1 Thermoflexus sp.
ACCCCCACCCGCTCATCCCCCATCGCCCTTGCCTCCTCGGCTCTGCCGGATCCAACGGGCCGCCTCCTCAGGAGGCAACGTCCGTTGTTCCCCGCTCCCCATGTCCCGGATGGTGACCGCGCCCTGGGCTTCCTCGTCCGGGCCGAGGATGGCCACGAAGGGGATGCCCTTCTGATGGGCGTAGCGCAACTGGGCCTCTAAGCGGCGGGGCTCGAAGTAGAGCATTGCCTTCAGCCCTGCCCGGCGGAAGGCCCGGGCGAGGGCGATGGAGGCCCCCAAGCGGGGCTCGTCGAAGGTGGTCACCAGGACCTGCACCGGCGTGCGAGCCAGTTCCGGCGGGGCCATCCCCAGCTCCTGAATCACATCGATGATCCGCTCGATGCCGAAGCTGGTCCCGGTCATCGGCACGCTCTGCTTGGCGAACAGGCCCACCAGGCCGTCGTAGCGGCCGCCCCCGGTGATGGAGCCGATCTTCGGCTCCGTGACCACCGTCTCAAAGATGGGGCCGGTGTAATACTCCAGGCCCCGCACCATAGTGGAGGAGATCCGGTAACGTTCCGAAGGCACCCCCATGGCCTCCACGAACCGGAGCAACGTCTCCAGTTCCCGGATCCCCTCCAGGCCTTCCGGGATCTCCGCCGCCTGCATCCGGCGGGACAGCCCCTCCAGGATCTCTGCGTGATCCCCTTCAATGCGGAGCAGCTCCAGCATGCGAGCGATGGCTTCCTCCGGGATCCCATACCGGCGCATCTCCTCCTGGACGCCCTCCAGGCCCAGGCGGTCGAACTTGTCGATGGCCCGATACAGGCTTCCCAGCAAGGGCTCTGGGACCCCGGAGTAGCGGCCGAGGCCGGCCAGCAGCTTGCGGTCGTTGAGCAAGATGACGAAGTCTCGGAAGCCCAGGCGGGTGAGGGCCTCGTGGATCAGCGCGATGATCTCGGCATCCGCGGCCATCGAGGAGGCGCCCACGATGTCAGCGTCGCACTGGTAGAACTCCCGGTAGCGCCCCTTCTGGGGGCGCTCCGCCCGCCACACCGGCGCGATCTGGTAGCGCTTGAAAGGGCGGGGGAGGCTCGGATACGTGGCCACCACGCGGGCCAGAGGGACCGAGAGGTCATAGCGCAGGCTGAGCTCCTCTTTGCCCTCCCGGTGGCGGGCGTCGTAGATCAGCTTCTCCGCGTCCGGCCCGTATTTGCCCATCAGCGTCTCGCGCAGCTCCAGGGCCGGGGTCTGGAGCGGCTCGAAGCCGTAGGCCTCGAAGATCTCCTCGAAGGTCCGGATCACATACCGGCGCAGCAACATCTGCTCGGGAAGGATGTCCCGCATCCCGCGGGGCAGACGGGGTTCCATGCCTCCACCTCTTCGTCCGGATTCCCGGACCAGTTGCTCCAACTATCATAACTCAGGTCACCGCAGGGCGATGATCCGCAAAGCCGCGACCCCATGCATCATCAATGTCGGAAATGATCGCCGTCGTCATTGGGACACCGGTTCGGGGCGAAAGCCCCTCCTACAGAAAAATCGCCGCTGTGGGGGCGGCTTCCCCCGCGATCGGTTTACGATTCAGGGCAGGGAAAGCATGCCCCGCAGGATTATAATGAAGATGAGGCGATGCGAGGCTCCCGCGAAGCGGCGTGGACCGCTCATCTGGACTGCGCAGGGGAGGCGGAATGGTTCGCCTGATCTATCGTGACCAGGTGTTCGAAGTGCCAGCTGGCCTGACCGTGCGGGAGGCTATGAAACAGGCGGGTCTCAGCCCGGAGATCACGCTGGCCGTCCGGGAGGGGAAGCTGCTGCACGAGAACACCGTCCTGCAGGATGGGGATGAGGTCCGGCTGGTCGCCGTGATCTCCGGCGGCGGGAGCTGAGGACGGCAGCGGATTCACCGGAGGATCTCGCCGGCCTCCCGCCTGCCCTCCGATCGGGAGGAGGCTCCCATGCGGGCGGTCTTATGGACGGCTGATCTGCTCGGATCGATCCCAACCGCGTATCGGGTGGCCCGGAAGGTGGACAGGCTGGATATCCGATATGCGCTCTACCCGGTCTTTCCGCTCCCTACTGTAGACATCAAGAAAGGGCTCGATACGCTCCGGCGCTCCGGGGACATCCGGCGGGTCCTCCATCCCCATCGTTGAGAAGAGGGAGCTCACGGAATGGATGCCGCTTATACGATCCTTTCGGCCTTCGGGCTGGCAGCAGCCGCTGGCCTGAACGCGTACATCCCGCTGCTTGCCGTGGCCCTGCTGGCCCGCTTCACCGACTGGGTCCAGCTCGCGCCGCCCTACGATGCGCTCGCTCACCCGGCGATCATCGGCCTGTTAGCGGCCCTGGCCCTCATCGAGTTCCTGGCCGATAAGATCCCGGCGGTGGACGCCGTCAACGACCTAGTGCAGACGGTGGTCCGCCCGGCCGCAGGAGCCATTCTCTTCGGCGCGCAGACCGGGGCGATCCGCGAGCTGCACCCGGTGCTGGCGCTGGCCTGTGGCTTGTTGATCGCCGGAGGGATCCACGGGCTGAAGGCCACTTTCCGGCGGGCCGTGCAGGCCAGCGCCCCGCCCCTGGCCCCGCTGACCACGCCGCTTCTCAGCGTCCTCGAGGATCTGGCGTCCCTGGCCCTCAGCCTGATCGCGCTCCTGGCGGCGTGGCTGATCCTGGCCGGGGTGATCCTGATCGCGGTGGTGTGGCTCCGGCGCGCGCGACGGGAAGCCGCACGGAGGGCGCTCAACCGCTGAGAGGGAGATCGTTTTTCATTCCACCTGGGAGGTCGCAATGGCGGCTTGGCGGATGAGGAATCGCTTTGAAGGCGGCCCGCTGGAGATCAGCTGGGCGAGGCTCCCTTACGAGCGGTGGCTTCGATGGGGCCTCGGGCTGTTCGGGCTGGGAGTTCTCCTGCTGTTCCTGCCCGAGCGCCTGCTGAGCCTATGGGTAATGTGGGAGTGGTTTCGGGACCTGGGCTATGAGTCGGTCCTATGGACGCAATGGCAGGCTCGGGCCGTCCTCTTCCTGGTTGGATGGGGCGCCGCCGCCTTGTTCCTGGGGCTGAACGCCTTCCTCGCGGCCCGCGCGGCAGGCCGCCCCCCCCGCCTCTGGCTGGGGCTGGCTGCCGCCGTAGGCTTCCTCTTCGGCCTTGCCCTCCAGGGGGAATGGGAGAGGGTCCTGCTGGCGCTGAACGCGGAGCCCTTTGACGTCCGCGATCCCCTCTTCAGCCTCGATGTGGGCTGGTATGCGTTCCAGTGGCCCCTCTGGACGTTCCTGCAAGAGACCGCCCAGTGGGGCCTGGTACCCCTCGCTGCCCTCTTCCCGCTGGTCCTGCCGGTCCCTCGGCGGTGGCGCTGGGCGCATCTCTCCACCCTCGCCGCCCTTTTCTTCCTGCTGATGGCGGTGGGCTATCGCTTCGACGCCTACCGGCTGCTGTATGCGGAGCGGACGGTGGCCTTCGGAGCGGGCTACGCGGACGTCCACGCCCGTCTGCCCGTCCTGAACCTCCTGAGCGCGCTGATGGTCCTCCTCGCGGCCGGGATGCTGCTCAACCTGCGGCTGCGCCGGCCGACCCTCTTGGCCTTAGGGTTTGGGGTGTGGCTCGCCCTGGCCTTCCTCGGGCTGGAGATTTACCCGGGCCTGATCCAGACCCTGGTGGTGCGGCCCAACGAGCTGGCCCGGGAGAGCCCTTACATCGCCCACAGCATCGCCTTCACGCGGCGGGCCTACGGACTGGATCGCTTCGAGGAGCGCACCCTCTCCCCGCGGGAGGCTCCTACGCCGGAGGAGCTCCAGGCCGGCGCGGAGATCCTGGAGGGGATCCGCTTGTGGGATTACCGGCAGCTGCTGCAGACCCTGCAGCAACTGCAGAGCATCCGCCCCTACTACGTGTTCGCTGACGTGGATGTGGATCGCTATCGCCTCAACGGCGCGTATCGCCAGGTCATGCTGGCCGTTCGGGAGCTGGACCTGGAGGCCCTCCCGCCCCAGGCCCGCACCTGGGTGAACCGGCATCTGGTTTTCACGCATGGCTACGGCGCGGCGGTCGTGCCGGTGCGGGCCTTCACCCCGGAGGGCCTCCCAGAGTTCTTTGTGAAGGACATCCCGCCGGTGGGCGCCATCCCCCTGACCCGCCCGCAGCTCTACTTCGGGGAGCGGACAGTCGATTTTGCCCTGGTGAACACCGCCGTGCCGGAGTTCGACCACCCTCGTGGGGAGGAGAACGTCACCACAACGTATCAGGGCCGCACCGGCGTCCGCCTGGGGGGCCTGGTGCGGCGGGCCCTCTTCGCCCTTTACTTCGGGGACCCCAATCTGATCTTGAGCGGCGCCCTCACCCCTGAAAGCCGCATCCTGTTCTGGCGGGATGTTCGGACCCGGGTGCGCACCCTAGCCCCCTTCCTGCGCTTCGATCCGGATCCTTACGCGGTGATCCTGGACGGCCGGATCGTCTGGGTGGCGGATGCTTACACGTCGACGGATCGCTACCCTTATAGCCAGCCTCATGGGGACCTCAACCTCAACTACATCCGGAACAGCGTGAAGGCGGTGGTCGACGCCTACGACGGGACGGTGACCTTCTACGTGGTGGAGGATGAACCGCTGATCCGAGCGTGGCGGCGGATCTTCCCGACCCTCTGGCGGGATTTCTCGGAGATGCCGGAGGCGCTCAAGGCCCACCTGCGCTACCCGGAGGGCCTCTTCCGGATCCAGGCGGATATCCTCCGGACGTATCATGTGCGGGATCCTCGCACCTTCTATAACAAGGAGGATGTGTGGGCGATCCCGCTGGAGCTCTTCGGCGCCGAGCCCCAGCCGATGGAGCCTTATTACGTGCTCACCCAGGCGAATCCGGGCGGTCCGGTGGAGTTCGTCCTGATCCTCCCCTTCACGCCTGCCGGGCGGCAGAACATGATCGCGTGGATGGCGGCCCGTTCGGATCCCGGGCGCTATGGGGAGGTGATCCTTTACCGCCTGACCAAGGAGCGGCTGATCTTCGGCCCGCAGCAGATCGAGGCGCGGATCGATCAGGAGCCCACGATCTCCGCCCAGCTCACCCTGTGGAGCCAGCGGGGCAGTCGGGTCATCCGGGGGAACCTGCTGGTGATCCCCATTGGGGAGGCCTTCCTGTATGTGGAGCCGTTGTATCTGCTGGCCGAGCAGGGGCAGATCCCGGAGCTCAAGCAGGTGATCGTGGCCACTGAGCAGCGGGTGGCCATGGCGCCCACCCTAGAGCAGGCGCTGGCCCAGGCCATCGGCGCGGCGGAGGCCCCTGCGCTTTCCGGCCCTCCGGCGACCCCGGGCGGGGATGTCGCCGCCCTCATCCAGGAGGCCTACACGCATTACCAGCGGGCCCAGGAGGCCATCCGCCGGGGCGACTGGGCTGCCTACGGCACCGAGATCGAGGCCCTCGGCCGCGTCTTAGAAGCCCTGCGTCAGACCACAGACGGGCCGTAACACGGGAAACGTCGTCCTGAGTTAAAATACGCATGGGCCGTGCCAGAAGGCCAGGCGGTCGCGGGTCGGGGATTTCCTGGCCTGAGGAAAGTCCGGGCTCCAGCGGGGCAGGGTGCCGGGTAACACCCGGACGGGGCGACCCGTGGACAGGGCCACAGAAAACAGACCGCCGATCCGCCCGGGGGAACCCCGGGGTCATAGAGGCAAGGGTGAAAAGGTGGGGTAAGAGCCCACCGGCCGGGCGGCAACGCTCCGGCGCAAGGCAACCCCCACCCGGAGCAAGGCCAAGCAGCGGGCGCGGCGCCCTTCGGGGCGCCGGGGCCGCCTCGCGCCCTATGCCCGCGGGTAGGCCGCTTGAGGCGGCGGGCAACCGCCGTCCCAGAGAGATGACCGCCACCCCGTGGCCTTCCCACGGGGGACAGAACCCGGCTTACAGGCCCTCTGGCGCGGCCCGGATCGCCCTCAGAGCGGCCCGCCGCTCGGACCCTCGGAGCCCCTTCCCCCTGTCAATAGACTCTATCATTTTGTGAAAAGTATCACTATCCTGAGCTGATGGAAGAAGGTTATAAGATTTCCGGAGGGATCGGCCTCCGGTCTGGATCAGCGAGAGAGGGGTTCCTCGACCGCCCCCGCGTCTGGTTCCATAGAAACCAGGGTATACTTTGCAGAAAAGCGCAACCCGTAAATCGCTCAGGAGGGAAGTCCGATGACGGTCAAAGTGGGCATCAACGGGTTCGGTCGGATCGGGCGTCAGGCCTTGCGGGCCATCCGAGAGAAATACCACGGCCAGCTGGAGGTGGTGGCTGTGAACGACATCACCGATGCCCCCACCCTGGCCCACCTACTGAAATACGACTCCAACTACGGACACTACCCAGAGCCAGTGGCCACCCGGGACTCCTACCTCATCGTGGGCGAGGACGAGATCCGGGTCTTCGCGGAGAAGGATCCGGCCAATCTCCCATGGAAGGACCTGGGCGTGCAGATCGTCGTCGAGGCTACCGGCATCTTCACCGATGGCCGCAAGGCCGCCGTGCACCGCACTGTCGGCGGCGCCCAGAAGGTGATCATCACCGCCCCCGCCTCCCCCTCGGACAGCGTGGACCTCACCATGGTGCTGGGGGTGAACGACCATCGTTATGATCCGGACCAGCACCATATCGTCTCCAACGCCTCGTGCACCACCAACTGCCTCGCCCCTGTGGTGAAGGTCCTCCACGATGCCTTCGGCGTGAAGCGGGGGATGATGGTCACCATCCACGCTTACACCAACGATCAGCGCATCTTGGACCTGCCCCACAAGGATCTGCGGCGGGCGCGGGCGGCCGCCCTCAGCATCATCCCGACCACCACCGGCGCGGCCCGGGCCATCGGGCTGGTGATCCCTGAGCTCAAGGGCAAGCTCGACGGCTACGCCCTGCGGGTCCCCACCTCCACTGTCTCGGTCGTCGACCTCACCGCCGAGCTGGCCCGACCGGTGACCAAGGAGGAAGTCAACGCCGCCTTCCGCGCAGCTGCTGAGGGCGCGCTCCGTGGGATCCTGCACTACACCGAGGAGCCCCTGGTCTCCGTTGATTTCAAGGGCGACCCCCACTCGGCCATCGTGGATGGGCTGTCCACGATGGTGATCGATGGAAACCTCGTGAAGGTGGTGGCCTGGTATGACAACGAGTGGGGCTACTCGGTGCGGGTGGCGGATCTCGCCGCGAAAATGGCTGCCTCCATGTCCTGACCGCGGATCGGGGGGATGGGAATTCCCATTCCCCCGTCCTTCCTCTTTATGGCTCTATCCCCCTCATCCGGAAAAGGGGAAGCCATAGAAGGCCTGAGGATGCAGATCCATCGTACGAAGTCTTCAAGGGGCTGGCGGTCTTTCGCCCGGGTCAGCCCCGCGGGGAACCCCACCAGGATCATCCCCTGGGGCTCCCAGTCCGCCGGCAACCCCAGCGTCTCTCGCACCGTCTCCGGGCAGAAGAGGGGGGCGCAGATCCAGCAGGCTCCCAGGCCCAGGGCGTGGGCCATCAGCAGGAGGTTCTGCCCGGCCATGGCCACGCTCTGGACGGCCATGGTCCGTTCCGCTTCCTGGCGCCGCGCATCGGGATAGCGGTCCATTTCCACCATCGAGAGGCAGACCACGAGGGCCAGGGGGGCGGAGGTGATCCGCGCCACCGAGCGGGCGACTTCCTCGGCGATCCGCGCCTCGGGAACCCCATCGCGCCGCAGGTCCTCCGCCAGCCGCTCCCCCATCGCCTCCGCCAGGCGGGCCTTGACCCCGGGGTCCTCCACCACCGCAAAGCGCCAGGGCTGCCGGTTGTGGGCCGAGGGAGCCCAGCGGGCAGCCTCCAGCAGCGCCCCCACCCACTCCCGTGGGATGGGCTCCGGACGATAGCGCCGGACGGAGCGCCGGGCGCGGATCTGCTCCAGCAGCGCCTGGGCGGGGGCAGGCAACGCGGCCGTCATCGCCTCCATGGGACGTCCTCCACCCCATGCGCTGCGTTGGCCCATCGGGCCAGCATGAACAGAAAGTCGGAGAGACGGTTGAAGTAGGCCAGGATCCAGGAGGGAACCGGCTCCTCACGGTGGAGGGTCACCACCGCCCGCTCCGCCCGTCGGCAGACTGTGCGGGCGATGTGCAGGGCGGCGCTCAAGGGATGCCCGCCTGGGAGGATGAAGACGCGCGTCGGCCCGGCCACCGCCTCGCACTCGTCGATCCACCCTTCTATCTGGTGAATCCGCCCCTCTGGCAGCGGAGGCAAGGCGGGGGCCCGGTCGGCCACCGCAGGATCGAGGGCCAAGTAGCTGCCGATGACGAAGAGGTCCCGCTGGATCTCCTGCAGCCGCTCCGCCCATGGGGGGGGCAGCCCCATGGCGTGCAGGTAACCCAGCCAGGCGTTCACCTCGTCCACCGCGCCGTAGGCCGCCACCCGGGGATGGTCCTTAGGGACCCGGGTGGGACCCATCAGCTGCGTGGTGCCATCATCGCCGGTGCGGGTGTAGATTTTCATGCCCTCCCTCACTCAAGGTGCGAATTGCCACCAGAGCCATGCGATGGTGACCCCCAGCAACGCCCCGACCAGCACTTCCATCGGGGTGTGCCCGATGAGCTCCTTCAGGCGCTGCTCGCTCAGGGGACGACCCGCGAACATCTCGCTCAGGATCTGGTTGAGGATGCGCGCCTGGATGCTGGCCGCGCGACGGACCCCTGTGGCGTCATACATCACGATGAGGGCGACGATCAGGCTGATCGCGAAAGCGGTGGAGGTGAAGCCCTCTCTCAGCCCCACCGCGGTCGCCATGGCCGAGACCAGGGCGGCGTGGGAGCTGGGCATCCCGCCGGCGCTGAACCACAGGCTCAGGTCCAGCCGCCGCCGCCAGGCCCACTCCACTGGAACCTTGGAGAGCTGAGCAGCTGTCCAGGCCAGGAAGGCCAGGATCAGGATCGGGTTCCGGAGGAGATCCATCGGCTCCATGAGCTACCCTTCTTCCAAGGGCGCTAGGCGGGATGCTCCGGATTCTTCCCGTTCCAGGATCCGAACGCGGAGCCGGGCCTCCTGTAGCAGCTGTTGACAGCGGTCCGCCAGGGCCTGCCCCCGCTCGTAGAGAGTCAGGGCCTCCTCCAGGGGGAGACCGCCCCCTTCCAGAGCCCGCACGATCCGCTCCAGCTCCGCCAGCGCTTCCTCAAACGTAAGCTCGCGAACCGGCTTGTCCATCCGCCCCCTCCATGTCGGGGTGACAGAGTCCAACCACCAAACCCCTCAGATCGTGGAGGAGACCACGCGCAGCCCGGGGGTTGCCTGCTCGACAGCCTGGGCGAGGCGCTGGACACCCATCTTGAGGGCCATGTTGGGACGGAGCCCTCCGATCTCCGTCGGCTTCAGGATCCAGAGCCCCGGCCCATGTGGGCGGAAGATCAGGGCCACCGTTTCCACCCAGGCCCCCTCTGCCATCAGCAGCTCGATCAGCAAACCCTCCCCCTCCAGGGCCTGATACAGACCCGTTACCCGCCAGATGGTCTCCCCGTCCTGCCACAGCCGTCCCCGCAGCTGTGCTGCCACTCGAGAGAGATCCAGATCGCCCTCCCAGATCCGATGGGGCATCAACGCCTCCCGTTGCACGATCCGAGGCAGCGCCGGCGCTGGGACCGGTCCGGCGCGCTGCCAGACGAAATAAGAGCACGTCCGTCCGGCCGCGAGGGCCTTACGTTCATACCGGGTGGGCTCCCGCCCGGGCAGGGCGTGCACGCAGGGCGTCTCGAAGACGCTCTCTAGGCCGGGGGCGCCGCGGAGCGCCTCCGCGATCCAAAGGGCGTAATCCGGGTCATCGGTGGCAATGGTCAGGAGGCCGCCGGGCCGGAGGCGGTGGGCGGCCAGGTGGAGGAAGCTTGGCGTCAGCAGCCGTCGATGGTGATGCCGCGCCTTCGGCCAGGGGTCCGGGAAATTCACATAAAGCTCTTCGATGGAGTCCGGCTCGAACAGGAGGGCCAGGGCGGCAAAGGCGTCTCCCAGCACCAGCCGGACGTTCTCCGCTCCCTCCCGGCGCAGGCGCTGGAGGGCCCAGCGGGTCGGCTCCAGGGCCCGCTCCACCCCGATCAGGTTCGCTGCCGGCATCCGACGGGCTAGGGCGGCCAGGAAGGCCCCATCGCCAAAGCCCAGCTCCACATGCAGCGGCCCCGAGCGGCCGAAACAGGCCGCCCACTCCACGGGCCACGGCAGGTATCGCAGCTCCAGCAGCCACCGCGGGTCCCCCAGCTGAAACCGCAGCGGCGGGATCCGATCGGCATCGGCCATCCGCGTGGACACAGATCGAAGGCCCACAGAATGCAAACTGTTCATAGGTGGAATTATAATGGAGTCCGGAGCCTGGCGGTTTCCGGCTCCTCGCGCGGAGGGATGGGATGAGAAGCTGGGTCCTTCTCGGTGGAATGGTCGGCCTCATGCTGCTCGCTGGATGCGGCGCACCTGCTCCAGCGCGTTACGCTGTGGACTTCGGCGAGGGCGCGCCGGGGTGGTCCCTCCCCCAGGATCCGCGCTTCCAGGCCCGGGCAGAGGACGGGCGCCTGATCCTTACGCTGAAACCGGCGCGGACCGTCGCCTGGATCTTCTCCCCCTTCACCCTTCGGGAAGGCCAAGTGGAGGTGGAAGGGACCCTGCTCGAAGGCCCCTCCTCGGCGGATTACGGTCTGGTCTTGGGGGCCGGGCGGGGGCGCCTTTATCGGTTCGCCGTCAGCGCCGACGGCCACTACGGGATCTTTGTCTATGAGCAAGGGGCATGGCGGACCCGGGTCGACTGGACTTCTCATGAAGGCGTCCGGACTGGGCGAACCACCAACCGCCTGCAGGTCCGATGCGAGCGCAGCGAGATGGTCTTCTGGATCAACGGGATCGAAGTGGCCCGGATCCCGCGGGATCCTCGGGAGGAGGGCGGGCGCGTCGGGGTGAGCGTGGGGACCGCGGCGACGGGGGAGGCGCAGGTAGGTTTCGCTCGCTTCCTGGCCGTCCGGGATCGATAGAGGAGGGGGTGGGGAGCCCATCGGCATCCCCACCCCGAGGTGAACTCAGCGGATCGCCCGCTCGGTCTCCACGTCGAAGAGGTGCATGCGATCCATATCGAAGAGGATGCGGGTGGTGTTCCCGACCAGCGCGCGGGTTCGCGGATCGACGCGGGCGACGAAGATCTGGCGGTCCGCCACCAGGTGCAAGTGGACCTCGCTACCCATGAGCTCTCGCACGTCCACGCGAGCCTGCACCTCCGCCGGATGGTTCAGAGGCGGGGCGAACTCGGGGTCGTAGATGTGCTCCGGCCGCAGCCCGAAGATCACTCGCCGCCCCACGTATGGGCGATAGGCGGGCACCCGGTCGGGCGGGACTGGCAGACGGAAGGATCCCGTATCTACCCACAGTCCCTCCCCATCTGGCGCCACTCGGGCCTCGAAGAAGTTCATGGGCGGCGAGCCGATGAACCCGGCCACGAACAGGTTGTCTGGCCGCTCGTAGAGGTTCTGCGGCGTGTCGACTTGCTGGAGCAGCCCGTCCTTCATCACGGCGATGCGGGTGCCCATGGTCATGGCCTCGACCTGATCGTGGGTCACATACACAAAGGTGGTCCCCAGCCGCTGGTGCAACTTGATCAACTCCGCCCGCGTCTGCACCCGAAGCTTGGCGTCCAGGTTGGAGAGGGGCTCATCGAAGAGGAAAACCGCTGGGTCGCGGACGATGGCCCGGGCCACCGCCACCCGCTGGCGCTGCCCGCCCGACAGCTGCCGTGGCTTGCGGCTCAGCAGGTGTTCGATCTCCAGCATCCGGGCGGCCTCCCGGACCCGGCGCTCGATCTCCCCCTTGTGGACCTTCCGCATGCGCAGGCCAAAGGCGATGTTGTCGTAGACGTTCATGTGGGGGTAGAGGGCGTAGGATTGAAAAACCATGGCGATGTTGCGGTCTTTGGGGGGGACTTCGGTCACATCCCGGTCTCCGATGTAGATCCGCCCCTGGGTGACCTCCTCCAACCCGGCCAGCAGCCGGAGGGTGGTGGTCTTGCCGCACCCCGACGGACCGACCAGCACTAGGAATTCGCCATCCGGGATATTGAGGACGAGATCCTTCACCGCAATCACGTTCCCGAACTGCTTGGTGACGTGCTCAAAGGCAACGTTGGCCATGGCATCCTCCCTCCGCTCAGTGGGGTAAGGCCTGCCCAGATCCTCTCTTGATTTCTTTATATTGTAGCACAATTTCAAGGAAAAGGAATAGGTACTCCTGCGCCTGCGCAGGGCTCTGGGGAAGGGCGCGGCGCAGCGCTCGACGGCTGCCAGCGATCGCGCCCTCTACGGGCGTGGATCGTTGACCATATATTCGCAGAGAGCGTTAGAATGGGAAAGATGTCCGATTTTGGAGGCGATCCGCCTGAGAGAGCCAGGGAGGTGACACAGGATGCGGTGCATTGGGGTGATGACCAGCGGAGGAGATGCGCCGGGCATGAACGCCTGCATTCGGGCGGTGGTGCGCACCGCCAGCTATCGCGGCGTGCGGGTCCTGGGGATCCGGCGAGGGTTCCAGGGTCTGATCGAAGGGGAGATCGTGGAGCTCCATCCCCGGGACGTGGGTGGCATCATCCGGCACGGCGGGACCATCCTGCAGAGCGCCCGCTCGAAGGAGTTTATGACGGAGGAGGGGCAGCGCAAGGCCCTACGTCGCCTGAACCAGCATGGGATCGAGGGGCTGGTGGTGATCGGCGGCGACGGCTCCATGCGCGGCGCCCTGGTCCTCCATCAGCGTGGCTTCCCCGTGATCGGCATTCCCGCCAGCATCGACAACGACATCTGGGGCACGCACATGAGCATCGGGGTGGACACCGCCCTGAACACCATCATCGACGCCATCGACCGATTGCGGGACACTGCCTCCTCCATCGGGCGGGCGTTCCTGGTGGAGACCATGGGGCGGGATTGCGGGTATCTGGCGCTGATCGCCGGGGTGATCGGCGGGGCGGAGATCGTGTTGATCCCGGAGCGGGAGACGCGCCTGGAGGAGGTGGCCCAGGCGGTGATGGACGCCTACGAGCGGGGCAAAACCCACGCCCTGATCGTCATCGCAGAGGGCGCCCCTTACCGCACCACGGAGGTCGCCAAGTTCCTGGAGAGCCATCCCATCGGCTTCGACGTGCGGATCACGATCCTGGGCCACATCCAGCGGGGCGGGAGCCCCACGGCCTTCGATCGCCTGCTGGCCACCCGCATGGGGGTGAAGGCGGTGGAGGCGCTGCTGGACGGAGAGCGCGGGGTGATGACCGCCCTGCAGGGTCGGGAGATCGTCACCATCTCCATAGAGGAGGTAGTGCAGCGCCGCCGGGAGGCCAACCTCGCATACTACGATATGGTGCTGATGCTGGCCCGCTGAGCCAAGTCACGCTCGCAAGGTGTGGGCGGCCTCGGGTCCGGTTTCTCCCCGCGCCAGGGCCAGCGCGTGGGGGAGCACAGGGGCCAGGACGTCCATCGCGTCCTGCACCGCCCCGGGGCTCCCTGGCAGGTTGATGATCAGGGTACGCCCGCGGAGGCCGGCCACACCCCGGGAGAGCATGGAAAAGGGGGTGCGCTGCAGCCCGTAGAACCGCAGCGCCTCTGCGATCCCCGGCGCCTCCCGCTCCAGCAAGGGCCGTGTCGCCTCTGGGGTGAGATCCCGGGGGCTCAGCCCGGTCCCCCCAGTGGTGAGGATCAGATCCAGTCCCTCCTCATCGCACCAGGCTCGCAGGGTCTCCTGGATGGCCTCGGGCTCATCGGGGACCACCCGGTACTGGGCCACAGTCCAGCCCAGCCGCTCAGCGACTTGCTGCCGCAGGAGGGTCCCGCTCTCATCGGCATAGATCCCTTGGGCCGCACGATCGCTGATGGTCAGGACGCCCACTCGCACCTCTCGCGCTGTGGAAGCCACAGGGCAAGTCATAGGCCCCCCTTATCCGAAGGGATCTGCGCGGCCATCCTGCGCGGCGGCCTTCAGAGCGGACAGGATCGGGGGGATGACTTCCTCCAGCGGGCCAGGGACCAGACAGCCGGCAGCCGGGGGATGACCGCCGCCGCCGAAGGCGAGGGCGATGCAGGCCACATCGTAGCCGGGTCGGGCCCGCATGCTGACCTCCACTTTGCCGTCGTCCCGCTCGGTGAAGACCACAGCGATCCGCGCCTCCTCTGCGCTGATCAGGAAGCTGGAGAGGCTGAGATCGCTCGCCGGGCCCAGCCCCGAGGCATGCCGCATCTCCCGCGTGATCACCGCCCAGATCACGCCGTCCTCCAGCTGGACCCCCGCGACGGCCTGGCCGAAGAGGCGGATGGCCGCGAAGGAGCGCCGGTTGAAAAGGACGTCGACCAGGGCCGGCAGGGAGGCTCCCGCTTCCATCAGGCGGATGACCTCCCGCATGACTTGGGGGGTAACGTTGGGGGTGCGCAACCCCACGGTGTCCCCGACGATCCCGGCCAGCAGGATCGAGGCCAGTTCCCGGTCCAACGGCACCCCCAGGTCGTCCACCAGCCAGAGCACCATCTCCGCCGTGGCCACAGCGGAGGGATCCACCCAGTTCACCGCGCCGAAGCGGGTGTTGGTGACGTGGTGATCGACGTTCAGCAGGGGAACCCCCTCCACTTCCGCGAAGGCCTGGCCCAGGCGGGCAGGATCGCTGGCATCCAGGCTGACCAGGAGATCGAAGGAGCCGCGTGCGACGCGAGAGATCTCCTCTGTATGGGGGATCGCGCGCAGGCGTGAGGGCAAGTCATCGTCGCAGAACGGCTCCGCTTCCCTCCCCAGACGGCGGAGGAGCTGCGTCAGCCCGATGAGGCTGCTGATGGCATCCGCATCCGGGGTGATGTGCGTGGCCACCGCCACACGATGCGCCCGCTCCAAGACCTGTCGGGCCTGCTCACGGCTCATCCGAAGGCTGCTCCCTCTCGCCACGGAGCTGGGAGATCAACCGCTCGATGCGATCCGCACGGTCGAAGGTGTTGTCCCATTTGAACATCAGATCGGGGATGCGGCGCATGACGACGCGGCTGGCCAGCTCGTGCTTTAGGTAACCCTTCGCGTGCTCCAGGCCGGCCAGCACCTCCTCCCGTCGGGCGGGATCCGCCGGCCAGGTCGTCACGTAGACCTTGGCGATGGTCAAATCCGGCGCCAGCTCCACCGCAGTGACCGTCACCCCAGCCGCCCGTGGATCCTTCAGCTCCCCGATCAGGGCGCTTAATTCCTCCTGCAACAGCTCCCCGATCCGTCGCTGCCGTCGCTCTCTCATCACAAACCTCCGGGACGTCCCATCGTAGCATGGGAACGCTGGCTCGTCAACAAGGTGGCCCAGCGCGCGAAGCCTTCGGGCGCCCTCAGCTGGGTGATCGCTTCTGGCCACCCGGCAACCCGGCGATCCCTCGCAGCGTTCCTGCAACGATAATACAATAGACGCCAAGGCAAAATTCGCAGGCGATTTCGCGGCGTTCCCTTGGCCTTGCCGAGATGTCCACGAACGGAACCATCCCCTTCTGCCAGGCCCCGGATCGTGGTCCTGGTTCAGGGCGGAGAGGCCTGGGAAGTTGCGGCGCGCCGCGAGGCTCCCCTGAGGGCAGGAGGGCATGCGGAGAGCTCGGATCGGCGCATGGATGGGGTTGATCCTTGTGGGGCTTGCGAGCGGGATCGCATGGCTTCAATGGGTGAAGATCCCCAGGCTCCTGTTCGTCCTCTGGCTTCTCACGATGGTCCTGTATGGGGTTTTCCTCTTTTTTCTCCTCCTCCCGGCCTTAGCCCCCGCCGCGCCGCACGAGGCTGCCCTCGTGAGGCGGGCGTTCGCCGCCTGGATCCTTGGCCGACTGCGCAGCTTAGGGGTGGTGGACGCAGGCCAGCCGCGGGCCTCCACGGAGCCCCTGCGTGGACCCGGGCTCTGGCTGATGGACGCGCGGAGCGCCCTGGCCGTGGAGTGGGAAGCCCGGTTCCTCCGCATCGCCGGCCCCGGGCTGACGTGGTTGAGAGGGCCCGGGCTGATGCGGAAGAAAGAGGGAGATCAGATCGTCGCCTTCGTGGATCTCCGTCCCCAGAGCTATCCACGAAGCGAACCCAATCCGGTAACGGTCCGCACCCAGGATGGGCTCTCCCTCGGCTTCCAGATCCGCACCGTTGCCTCCTTCGCCGCCCAGCGTCCCCCTTCCGTCGAGAGGGGATTGTCCCCGTATTTCTATCCGGCCCCGCGCGTCGCCCGGTCCATCGCCCAGGCCCTCCGGGCGGCCCGCGTCGATGAGGATCAGACGCTCCACTGGTTCGAGCTGGCCTATCACCGAGCCCGGGAGGAGCTGGCCCTCCGGATCGGCAACCGCATGTTCGATGAGCTGTTCGGGCCGGTTCGGGAAGGGGAAGAACCGCTGGATCGGCCCTTCAATCAACTTGCCCAAGAGATCCACGAACAACTGGCTTCGGAGCTGATCCGGATGGGGATCCGGCTGGATCAGCTGCGTCTGACGCTGGCAGAAGTGCCGGAGGAAGCCCGACGCCAATGGGTGGAGATCTGGCGGAGCCAGTGGGCTGTCCGGCTGGCCCGCTGGATCGGTCTGGCGGAATCCGAGCTGCTGCTGGAATACGCCCGCGCCCGTCATGCCGCCCAGCTGGAGACGCTCCAGGCCCTCCGGGAGGTGCTGAGCAACCGCGACGCCCTTTCCCCCGATCTGATCCTCCTGCACTTCCTGGAGACGCTGGACGCGGCGGTCCGCAAGAGCGGGCTGTTGCTGCCGGAGGAATTGAACCGCCTCCGTGCGTATCTGCAGGGAGGGAGCCCGTGAAGACGATAGCGGGGTTCCTCCTTCGGGCGGGGATCGTCTTCGCCGCGGGCCTGCCTGGCCTTCTGCTGGTCCCCCTCCTGATCGCCGCATGGCAGGGAGAGTGGGTTGAGGAGATTGTCGAGGCCAGCTGCCTGTTGGGTCTTCTAATGCAAGGAGCGATTGCAGGTTTCCTGATGCTTCAAGCCTCCGCCTTTGTTGCGCGGATGTATCGGGTCCGCGGAGGCCAGGCGGTCAGCTTCCTCGTGCGGGCGCTGTTCTTCCCCTATGCACGGATCCTGGTGGGCCACGTGCGGGACGGAGATCTCACCGCGGCGACCCGGGCATCGCCGCTGGCCCGGATCGGCGGCCCGGGCGCCCTGGTCGTGCAAGAGAGCTGCCTGGTCCTGCTGGAGCGGGGCGGAGCCTTCGTCCGGCTGATCGGTCCGGGGGAGCATCGCCTGAGGCTTTTCGAACGCCCGGCCCTGGTCCTGGATCTTCGTCCTCAGGTCCGACGCCGGCAGGTGAACGCCTGGACCCAGGATGGGATGCCGGTGCAGGCGCAGCTGGAGATCGGCGCGCAGCTGCGCTGGGAGCCCGGGGACGCCGCTGGGGAGGCCCGGTTGATCCGCATGGCCTATGCGCTGGACGCTGGCTCCCGGGATCGGGGCTACCGCGTGGACTGGGCCGGCGCGCTGGCCAACGAGGCCCGTGGCCGCCTGGCCCGCCGGCTGGGAACCATGCGGTTTGATGAGCTGTGGTCCCCTTACGCCAGCCTGGAAGACGCAAGGGCCCAGCCGCCTCGGTTCGCCGGGGAGCTCGTGGAGCCGAGGAACACCACGGGAATCCCGGAGCGACCTCCGGAGGACGCGCCGATCCCGGTATGCTGGGAGCGGATCCGAGAGGAGATCCGCGCAGAGCTCGAGGAGCGGGCAGCGCAGTGGAACGCGCGGATCCTGCATTTCGCCTTCACCCCACCCGTTCCCCGGCCGGAGGTGGAGCCGCTGATCCGGCAGGCGTGGCTGGAGCACTGGCAGGTGCCCTGGCAGCGGTGGGTGGTGCACATGCAATCCCAGGCAGTGCGGGAGCAGCTGCGCCAGCGGGAGCTGGCCCGGGCCATGGGCCAGCGGGAGCTCCTGGAGGCCATCACCGGGGTCGTCCGTGAAGAATGGACGGCGGAGGATCCCCAGCAGGGGCTTCACCGCCTGCTCCTGCGTCTGGTGGAGCTGGTGCAGCACTTGGCCCGGCCGGAGGCGCCCATGCTGACCCCCAGGGAGCTGCTGGAGCTGTTCCATCATCTGCAGCGGATCTTGCAAAGCCCCCAAAGCGACACAGGAGGCGCGTCCGGCGGAGCGGGGACGCCGTCGGATCCCGGCCCGGCGTGACAGCAGGCGCCCGGCCCTGGGGAAGCCTGGAGGGATCGGAGGGCGCGCAGGGGAAGCGGGCGCAACGGCTACAATCCAAGGCAAAGGCGGGCCGGGCAGGGCGCTCCGGCGTTTCCGGGCGCGCGGCCCCGAACCGCCCGAAAGCGCGGGGGCTGACGGGAGGCGCGCCGGGCCTCCATTCCAAAAGTATAATCTCTGCGCGCTATGCGTCTCGGCGGTGAAATGACCCCGTTGCAGGAGACTCAAGATCAAAACGCGGAAGCGAGTGGCAATGGCCTCGCACTCCCTGGACGACAGGACGAAGCGCTACCTGGGCATCCTCGCCAAGGACTGGAGCCACCTGACCGTTACGGTGCACGGCGAAGAACGCCGCCTGCCGCTGGAGCGCGTCTTCTTCATGCTCCAGGCGC
>JAGHYO010000355.1 GCA_017743605.1 Thermoflexus sp.
GAGGCTTTGCTCAGCGCCTTCTGGCGGGTTCCTGCCCTTGCGCTGGCCCTGGCCACCGGGATCCTGCTGATCGGGCGGGGGGTTCCGGATCTGCCCGCTTCCGGGACCCCCGGGATATCGGAGCCCGTTGAGGTCGGTGCGGCGGAGTGAACGGTGAGAGGCGCGGCAGGAAAGGGAGCGGAAGGGGATGCATCACGAAGAGGAGCGGAAAGAAGCAGAGCGGAAGGAGCGGCTGTGGACGATCGGGGAGGTGGTCCAGCATCTGCGATGCCGCTTCCCGGATGTGACGCCGAGCAAGCTCCGTTATTGGGAGAAGGCGGGTCTGATCCGGCCCCGCCGCACCCACGGCGGGCACCGGCTGTATTGTCCCGGCGACGTGGAGCGGCTGGCCCTGATCCTGAATCTGCGGGCCCGTCACCGGCTCCCCCTCCCGGTGGTGCGGGCGATGCTGGATCGCCTGCAGGAGGATCCGGCGCTGAGCCCGGAGGCCCTGGAGGCGCTTCTGGAGGTGTTCCGGGAAGAGGGCGCGGAGGGGTCGGCTTCTCTGACCGCAGAGGAGGCCGCGCAACGTGCGGGGATTTCCCTGGACCAGCTCCGTCGCATGGAGGCCATGGGCCTGCTCCCGGACGGGGAGTCTGGAGGGGAGCGTCGTTACGGCCTGGAGGACGTGGCGCTGATGCGGGTGGTGCGGGATCTGGAGGCGATGGGCATCACCTGTCGAGACCTTGCTTTTTACGTGCGGCTGGTGCGGGCTCAGGTGCGCCACGACGTCGCCCTCTATGTGCCCCTCGTGGGCGATCTGGCCACAGACGTCGAGCGCATCGGGCGGTTCCGGGAGCTCCACCGCCGCATCCAGGCCCTGACCGGGTTGCTCTATCGAAAGTATGTGCGCCGGGCCCTGATGCGCCGCTGGCTCCGTCGGTCCATCCGCTCCGGCCGGACCTGAAGGCCACGCCCATCCGAGGTCGGGCCCATGCGGGAGGCACTTCAGGCCTTTTTCGAAACCAATCGGATCATCGTCTATTCGGTCTACGGCCAGGTCTTCTTCACCTTAGGGGTGATCCTGGCCATCCAGAGCTTGCGGCACAGCCGGCTGCGGCTGGCCCAGGCCCTGCCCTGGCTGGCCCTCTTCGGCATCCTCCACGGCTTGCATGAATGGGGTGATGTGTTCATCCCCATCCAGGCCACTTACCTTCCACCTTTCCTGGTCCAGTTGTTGCACATCGCCCAGGTCTTTTTGCTCGCTCTTTCGTTCCTCTGTCTGTTTCAGTTCGGGATCAGCACTCTGAGCCCGCTTCCTCCGCGGTGGCGGTGGGCGTTCTGGGTCCCCTGGAGCTTCCCCACATCCTGCGCACGCTGCGCGTCGCCGGCCTGGCGATGGCCGGATATGGGATCGCGGGGGGTCTCTTCGGGCCGGCGGTTCCTTTTTTCCCGGGCAACCTCCTGAACGAGATGACGGTGTTCCAGGCCGTCGGCATCCCCATGCCGGTCTGGCGCTCCCTGTTGGGCCTGATCCTCCTCATCGCCCTCCTGCGGGCGCTGGAGGTGTTCCAGGTGGAGATCGACCGGCGGATCGAGGAGATGGAGCGGGCGAACATCCTCACGCTGGAGCGGGAGCGGATCGGCCGGGAGCTCCACGATCGGGTCCTTCAGCAGATCTACGCCGCCGGCCTGCTCGTCGAGGCGGTGCGGGAGCAATGCGGCTGGAACCCCAAGGTCGGCCCCCTTCTGGAGGAGATGCTGCTCGCGCTGAACCGGGCCATCGAGGACGTGCGTCTCTACATCGCGACCCTGCACGGGATGAGCCAGCCCGGCCACTTGCGGGCGTTGCTGGAGGAGACGGCGAGGGATCCCCGTTTCCGGAGCATGCTGGATGTCGAGGTGCGTCTGGACATCCCGGACCTGCTGCTGGAGCCGGAGCAGGCGGCCCATCTGGCGGCCATCCTGAGCGAGGCCTTCAGCAACGTCCTCCGCCATGCGCGGGCCCGACGGGTCGTCCTGGAGGCGCAGGTGAAGGACGACCGTCTGCGCATCGGCGTGCGAGACGACGGCGTCGGGATGCGCCCGGATCACCCGGTGGGGATGGGATTGCGGAGCATGCGGGAGCGGGCCCGGCTGCTGGGTGGCGCCCTGCGGATCGAGAGCGCGCCCGGACAGGGGACGACGGTCTGGCTGGAGCTGCCGATGGCGGAGAAGGGGCGACCTCCGGATGAAGCGCCTGCGCCTGCTGATCGTGGATGATCACGAGGTGGTCCGGCTGGGGCTGCGGTTGCTGCTGCAGAACCGGCCGGAGTTCGAGCTGGTGGGCGAGGCGGAGAGCGGGGCCCAGGCCCTGAGCCTGGTGGAACGCCTGCGCCCCGACCTGGTGGTGCTGGATGTCCGCCTGCCCGATCGGGATGGGGTGGAGGTGTGCCGGGAGATCACCGCGCGTTTCCCGGAGACCCGGGTGCTGATCCTGACGGCCTACCCGGATGAGGAGTTCATTGTGCGGGCCATCGAGGCGGGGGCCTCCGGCTATGTGCTCAAGCGGGCAGGGAGCCGGGAGCTGATCGAGGCCCTGGAGGCGCTGGCCCGGGGGGAGGCGATCCTGGATCCCACCATCACCCGCAAGGTCCTGGAGCAGTTCCGCCAGCGATCCCGGGCCACCCGGGAGGAGGCCTTCAAGGACCTCACCCCACGAGAGCGCCTGATCCTGGCCCGCATCGCGGAAGGGAAAAGCAACCGGGAGATCGCCAAGGAGCTGTTCCTCACCGAGAAGACGGTGCGCAACTACGTCAGCATCATCCTGGACAAGCTGGGCGTCTCCAACCGGGTGGAGGCGGCCGCCTACGCCCTCAAGCACCGCATCCACGATTTCCTCAAGGAAGAAGACAACGCTTCATGAAGGGGTAGCGGATCCCTCTCGCGTCAGGCCGGAGAGCCCCCACAGGCCGAGCAGCATCCCGCCCAGGGCGACGGTTTGTAGGATCGGAGAGCCGGTCCCGAAC
>JAGHYO010000356.1 GCA_017743605.1 Thermoflexus sp.
CTCCAGGGCTCCGGCCAGCCGGGCCTGGACCGCCGGGATGATCCCGACGCCGATCCAGGCCCGGCTGGCCGGAGCCCTGGAGGAGATCCAGGTGGCGGATGTGCGGGGGGTGGAGGTGACCGAGGCGAACTTCGCGGTGATCGAGCGGCTGGCCCACTGGCAGGCGGCCGTGGAGATGTTTCAGGCTCGCCCCTGGCTGGGGGTGGGGTTCGGGAACTATGCCGCCGCCTACCCGGCCTACGCGCTGATCCGCTGGCCGAACCCTCTGGGACATGCCCACAACATCTATCTGAACGTAGCGGCCGAAACCGGCCTTATCGGGCTGGCCCTCTATCTGCTGCTCTGGGCCGTGATCGGGGCCCGGACCTGGGCGGCGTGGCAGGGGAATGTGGGATGGCGGCGCGGGCTGGCGGCCGGGCTGATGGCCGCCTGGGCGCATTTGCATGTTCACCATTTCTTCGATAACCTGTATGTGGCCAACCTGCCCCTGTTGCTGGCCCTCTACGGAGCGTGGGCCGAGATCCTGATCTCAGAGGGGAAACTGGGAAAGAGGGGCTAAGCATTCTGTCTTCATCTCAGGAGGATCCCATCGTGGAGAGAAAAGAGGTCATCCGCTTCGCCGCCATCGATCTCGTCCCCCCGACTTATCGAAAAGAGTTGCGTCGGTTCCTGAAGTTCTGCGTGGTGGGGACAGTAGGGTTCATCGTGGACACCGGGCTCCTGAACGGGTTGATCTTCCTGGGAGGGGTGATCCCGGTGATCGCCAAGGCGATCTCTTTCATCGCCGCGGTGACCAACAATTTCCTGTGGAACCGTTACTGGACTTACCCGGAGTCCCGCTCCAAGCCCCTCTGGCAGCAGATCTCCCAGTTCTTTGTGGTGAACACCGCGGGGCTGGGGATCAACCTGATGGTGTTCGGGACGGCCTCCGCCTTTCTGATCCCCCGTCTGGGGATGAAATGGGGGGTGAACCTGTCTCAGGTCCTCGCCGTGGGGGTCGCCCTCTTCTGGAATTTCTTCGTGAACCGCTTCTGGACTTTCAACGACGTCCCCTGATCGGGGGAACGGATGCCAGCTCGAGCGCTCAGAACCTTTCACGCAGGAGGGTAAAGATGCTGCGGGTGGAGATCGAGTATTGCGCGGTCTGAGGGTATCTCCCTCGAGCGGTCAGGTTGACCGAGGAGCTGTTGAAGGAGTTTGAGGGCCAGGTGGCCTCGTGGACGTTGATCCCCTCCAGCGGGGGCGTCTTCGAGGTCCGGGTGAACGGGGAGCTGGTGTTCTCGAAGAAGCAGCTGGGGCGTCACGCGGAGGTGGAGGAGATCCGCCAGGCGCTGGCGGCCCGGCTGCGCCCATAACCGGGGGGTGGGCGAAGCGCCCACCCCCCAATGAGGCCGGAAACGAGGACGCCGGTATCCAGGACGACTCGCAATGCCCTTCTCATTGCTTGGCCCTTACCGCTCGGATTTCCGCCAGGACCTCCTCATCGGTGATGCCGCGTTCTTGGGCGATCGCCCGGGCCTCTTTCACAGCGACGGCAAAGCGCTGCCTGGCCCTTTCCATCTCCCGGCGGAACTTCAGGAAAAGAATGAACTCCAGCACCTCCCGGAGCTGGTCCTCAGGCAGTCCCTCCAGCTCCTGCAGGATGGTCTCACGAGTGACCGCCACGCTCCTCATGGCCTCTCTCCTTCTAACCGCAGGGATGCACCCCTTGAGCCAATATAGCATGAAAACAGGAGGGGAACAACTCAAATCAACGGAACCAGCTCCTCCACCCATTCCCGGATCCGTCGCGCGGTGGGGCTTTCAGGCTCGATCTCATGGATCGGCCGGCCTTCCTGGAGCGCCCGGTAGGCGGTCACCGGGTCCACCGGCCACGTCCGGATCGGGACATCGTTCAGGCGATGGCGGATCTGCGCCTCGGTCCACGGCTCCGGGACCGCCCAGCGGCGCACCCAGACAGGCTCGACCGCAGGCAGACCGATGCCGATCCCCTCCAGCCCGCGGAGCACCGCCCGGGCCCGCCGCAACCCCGGCCCATGGCTCTCAAAGGTGAGGAGAACCCGCTGGCATCGGGGGAGCACCCGCGCAGCCACCGGTCCCAAAGGATCCCCCGGCATCCAGACCACAAACCGGGCCTGGGAGGTCAGCCGCTCCGCCACCCGGTCCACCAGCGCCGGACCCAGTGGGCGATCGATGGACCACACCTGAAGCCCATCCCGTGGAGCGCCCAGGCCCCGCGTGGGATCCGCGCCCGCCTCCAGCTCCTCCAGGCTCATCCGGGGCTCGAGATCAAACACGAGGGCACCCCGTCCGTTCCCCTCCACATCGATCAGCAACGTGGGGGCATGTTCGGCCAGCGCCGCCGCCAGGGCGGCGGCCAGGAGCTCTCCCGCGCACCCCGGCCAGCTCTCCACGCAGGCGATCTCCAGCGCCCGGCGCTCCCTCGATGCCGGGATCTGGATCTCCGTCAGCACCTCCTGCACCGTGCGGACCAGGGTCTCCGCAGAGACAGGTTTGGTGAGATAGGCGTGGACGTTCATCGGCTTCGATCCCACAGCGGATCCCAGCTGGGCCTTGGCGGTCAGAACCACCACCGGCATCGTCGCCAGGCTCGGCCGCTGCCGCATGGCCTCCAGAACCTCGAAGCCGTCCATCCCGGGCAGCATCAGGTCGAGGATCACCAGGTCGGGCTGCTCCCGCTCCATCAGCTCCAGCGCCCGGAACCCATCCTCGGCATAGAGGGGCTCGTGACCGGCGCGCCGGAGCACAAGGCCGATCAGCCGGCGGGCATCCGGATCATCGTCCACGATGAGCAGGCGAGCCATGGCCTTCCCCCGCGGTGGATTCGAATTACAACAGACGAGGCTGACGGCCGGCGGCGAGGACGTCGGCTCCGCCAGCGGCCAGGTGAGCCAGTCGGGTGGGCTCCGGCAGCCGGTGGCCCCGCACACAGGCCATCACCGTGGCGATGGCGTTCTCCAGCGA
>JAGHYO010000357.1 GCA_017743605.1 Thermoflexus sp.
CCTCATCGCCCTGGCCTCCTTCATCTGGGGGGCCACCACCTGGCTCAGCGCCATCGCCCCCACTTATCCCCTCTTCCTGCTCACCCGCGCCTCCACCGGGATCGATGACAACGCCTACCCCAGTCTCTACAGCCTGATCTCCGACTACTTCGGGCCCCAGCTCCGCAGCCGCATCTACGGCTTCTTGCAGATGACCGCCCCCGTGGGCTACCTCATGGGCGTGGCCCTGGCCCTCGGCCTCAAGGACCTGGTCGGCTGGCGCGCCATCTATCTGATCACCGGCTCCCTGGGCTTAGTCCTGGCCTTGCTGATCTGGCGGACCGTCCGCGAGGCCCCTCGAGGGCGCAGCGAGCCGGAGCTGGCCGCCCTGGCCGAGATCCCCGCTTACCGTTTCAACCTCAACGAGGTCCGCGCCCTGCTGCGTAAGTCCACCTTCCTCTTTCTAGTCACCCAGGGGTTCTTCGGGGTCTTCCCCTGGAACGTGATCTCCTTCTGGTTCTTCCGCTACCTGGAGGTAGAGCGGGGTTACAGCAACGCCCAGATCCTCGCCGTCATGGCCTCCGCGGTGATCGCGATGTCCCTGGGATATCTGGCCGGTGGGGCGATGGGCGACTGGCTGTTCCGACGCACCCTGCGGGGGCGGCTCATTGTGTCTATGGCCGGGGTGCTGGCCGGCGCGGTCCTCCTAGCGATCACCATGTCCATCCCGCCGCAGGCGTTTGGAGCCTTCTGGGCCATGGTGATCCTCACCGCCTTCACCATCCCCCTGGCCGCCCCCAACGTCCTGGCCACGGTCTTCGACATCAGCCCGCCAGAGATCCGGGGCTCGGCCCACGCCATGGCCTACTTCATCGAGGGCAGCGGGGCCTCCCTGGCCCCCTTCCTCGCCGGCCTGCTGGCCGTGCGGACCTCGCTGCACACCGCCATCCTGACGATCTGCGTGGGGACCTGGCTCCTGTGCGGCTTCCTCTTCGCCCTGGCCATCTGGTCCGCTCCCCGGGACATCATGGCGCTGCGGGCGGAGCTCCGCGCCCGCGCCGCGCAGGCTGCTTCGGGATCCTGATCGGCCCGGGAAGGTATCTGCAACATACACGGCTGGCAGACTGCGGAAAGCAGAAATGGGAGAGGGCGGCCACGTCCCCTTTCTCCAAAAGCTGGATAAAGAGGCCATATGGAGGTATGCTTACATCGTAAGCACACCATGAGGAAAAGCACGCCATGGTGCAGAAAATCTTCCGGTCGGGCAACAGCCTCGTGGTCTCCCTCCCCAAGGACATCCTGGATATGCTGGGCCTGGATGAAGGAGCGGAGGTCTCCGTGGAAATCGACCGGGAGCAGCGACGGATCATCATCACCCCGGCAGGTCTCGCCCTCCCCGGCGTCAACGAGGAGTTCGCCCGCCAGGTCACCGAGTTCATTGAGCAGTATCGCCCCGCTCTGGAGGCCCTGGCCCGGCGATGAGAGGCCTTACCATTGAGCAGGTGCTCTTCCTCCATGCTCGCCTCATCGAGGAGACGGGCGGCGCTCACGGGGTCCGAGACCTTTCCCTGCTGAAATCGGCAGTGGCCCGCCCCTGGGCAACCTTCGGCGGCCGCGATCTCTACCCAGACCTCTTCTCCAAAGCGGCCGCCCTGATGGACTCCCTGATCCACAATCATCCCTTCGTGGACGGCAACAAGCGCACGGGGATCGCCGCTGCCGTCCTCTTCCTCCGTCAGAACAGCTAGCGTCACGCCGCCACGAACGAGGAACCGTAGGAATTCACCCGACGGGTCGCAGAATCCCGGCCGGGCATCGCTGAAATCGCTGCATGGCTGAGAACCCACACTGCCCCCGAAGACCGGTAGCCTCCCCGGCTTCCTGTGACCGCTGCAAACCCCTCCTCTTCGAGCGCCTTTGCAGCTTCCTCGCTTCCCGTAGGTTGTTGCAGGCCGCCTTCAAGCAGCAGACAGAAGAAAGAGAAAAAGAGAAGAGGAACAGCACGCTTCTATCATCTACGGATCATCCGGGGTGAAATCACGGATCACAAGCCGCAGAACGGCGAGGCCCTATGCCCAGGAGGCCACCCATTTCAAGATTTCCTCCGCGAGACGAAGGCGCGCGGCGGGATCCAGAATGAGGATACCGGTGACCAGCGGGCGGATCCCCATCGCCGCCACGGCCGGGGCCAGCGCCGCATCCGTCCGGTCGAGCACGAAGCCGTCCAGAAAGTCCTGATAGCCCCGAGCCACCGTAAGGGCCGAAGGGGCTTCCCCCAGCTCAGCCATCATCTTCGCCGCTGGCCCCTTCAGCGCCTGCCCTCCGAGGATCGGCGAGACGGCCACCACCGTCCGCTCCTTCAAGAGCTCCGGAACGCCCGGGAGGGCCAGGATCGGGCCGATGCTGACATAGGGATTCGAAGGGGCAATCACCACCAGGTCCGCCTCCTCCAGGGCCGCCCGGGCCTCCGGAGCCAGACCCGCCCGCTCCAGCCCCGCCCAGCGGAACCCCCGCACCCGGGGCTGGCATCCCCAGCGCACGAAATACTCCTGGAACAGCAACGCACCCTCCTCTGTGTCCACGATGGTGCGCACCGGCTCGTCGCTCATCGGCCAGACGGCGACGCGCACCCCCAGGGCGCGGCAGAGGCGAGCGGCCACCTCGCTCAGCCGCAGGCCCTGCCCCAGCAGGAACGTGCGGTAGACGTGGGTGGCCAGATCCCGATCCCCAATCCGGAACCAGGTCTCCCCGCCGTATCGCCCCAGCATCTCTAAGGCCCCCCAGGTGTCCCCAGCGATCCCCCACCCAGTCTCCGGGTTGGCGATCCCGGCCAGGGTATACATCACCGTGTCCAGGTCCGGACACACCCGTAGGCCGTGCCACTCGAAATCGTCGCCGGTGTTCACCACCACCGCGAGCGACTCCGGCGGGAGGATGCGGGCGAACCCATCCGCCATGCGGGCTCCGCCGACGCCTCCGGATAAGACCACCAGGCGCAT
>JAGHYO010000358.1 GCA_017743605.1 Thermoflexus sp.
AGGAGGGGATCGAATGGCTCAACCTCGGCCTGCCCACCGCCGGGGAGCGGGCCTCCCTGACGGCGCGGGTGCGGCAGCATCTGGAGGAGGAGGGGATCCTGGTCCGGCAACTGGCGCCGGATCAGCTCCTGCGGAAGGTGATGCGGCCGGAGGAGGGGGAGAAGCCGCTCTCGGAGATCCTGGAGGCCTTCCGGCGCTATCCGGAGTTGCCGATGATCCTGGACGACGAGGTGATCCGGGAGAGCGTCCGGCGCGGCGTGCGGGAGGGTCTCTTCGGCCTGCGGGTGGGGGAGCGGGTGTATTACCGGGAGGAGGTGCCCGCGGAAGCGCTGGCTCACGAGGCCGTGCTGACGCGGAGGGCGCCGGAGCCTTCCCGGCCCCCTCCGCCGCCGATTCGGCTCTCCCCGGAGGATCTTCTGTGGGCCATGGGGGAGGCGGAGGATCTCCCCGTGTCGAAGCTCTACCAGCGGCTCTGGGCCGAGCGGGGATCCGCGTTCCCGGCGGAGCCCGTCTTCCGGGAGGCCTTCATCGCCGCCCTGCGGGAGGGATGGGAGCGGGGGCTTTTCCAGATCCATCCCAAGCCGGCGGGGGAGCCGTTCCCCCCGTCCTGGGAGGAGATCCTCGTCGGGGGAACGCTGCATCGTCTGAAGCTCCCCCCATCGCCGCCTCCGCCTCCGCCTTCCCCTCCTGGGATCCGGAGGTATACGCTGCGGGCTCAGGTGCCGTGGGAGCGCCTATCCGATTTCCTGCGCGGCGTGTTGATGCCGCTTCAGCGGGCGGGGGCGGAGCTGACCCTGGAGATTCGGCTGGAGGCCCGCGCGGGGCAGCCCCTCCTGTCGTCCGTCCTGGAGGGTCTCGTGCGCGAGACCTTAAGGCAGATCGGCGCGCAGGTCCTGGAGGAACGGGAGGAGCCGTAACTTCCCTTCCCGGGGATACGGTATAATCTGGCGAAATCGCCGGAGATCCCGTGAGGGCGAGGATCCGGGAGAGGTCCGCCGGTTGAGGCGGATCGGTGTTCCCGTCCCGCCTGCGGTGCGGATGGCCTGCCGGTCGGAGGGGCCGGGCTCAGGGCTTGAGGCGCTTTCCTCGATCTTTCCCCCCATGGGCATCTCCGCTTTCCGGGGATCCCCGCGCGCGATGAATGGGAGCTCCGGAACCGGGTGTTCACCCCGGCGGAGGTCGCTGCGCTCGACAACCACGAGGCAGCCGGCAACCCGAAGCGCTCCCCATAGGGAGGCGCTGTGGTTCCCCTGGCGCCCAGCGCTCCGCCGGGAATTCGCCCGTTGACGACGGATGCGAGCGATCCAGAGCGGCAGCTCGGGCCTCATCGATTCCGTGAAAAAGGAGCGCGATGGGAAATCCGACCGGCCTTTCCCCAACCGCTTTCGAGGCTTCAGAGGAGGCCATCGCGGCCCGGATGCTCCAGGGCGATCCGGAGGCCTTCTCCTGGCTTTACGAGCAGTATTTCCCCCGCCTCTATGATCTGGCCTGCCGCATGCTGGGGGATCCGGATGAGGCAATGGATGTGGCTCAGGAGACCTTCCTCAAGTTCCTGGAAGGCCGTCCTCGCCAGCCTCCCCGCCATTTCCGGGCTTACCTCTACGCCATCGCCCGCCGGGAGATTTACGACGTTCTCCGAAGATCCCGCCGCCACGTTCGATGGGCGGAGGGGGAGCAGGAGGAAGCCGAGGAGGCAGAACCCCGAGCGCCGGATGAAGGGGCGGAAAGGGAAATCCTCCAGAGGGAGCGGATGGCGTTCCTCCGGGAGGCCTTGCAGGCGCTCCCGGAGGAGGAAGCCATGCTGCTGGATCTGCATCTCCGCCACGGGCTGACCCCCGCGGAGCTGGCCGTGGTCTTCGGCCGCTCCAGCGGGGCCATCCACACCCGCCTGAGCCGGGCCCGCGATCATCTCGAGGAGGCGATGGCCGCCTGGATCCTCCTTCGCGTGGGCCGGCGGGCGTGCCCTACCCTGACGGCGATCACCGGAGGGCCGGAAGAGCCGCCCCCGGCCCTCACCCCGGACCTGCGCCGGGCTCTCCGACGGCATCTGGAGGGTTGCGCGGCGTGCCAGGAGACGCGCCGGCGGTATCTTTCGGCGGCGGAATGGCTGGGCGGGATGGCGATGATTCCCCCTTCCCCGGAGCGCGCCCGGCGGGCCCGGGAGCGCCTGAGCCAGGCGGCGCAGGCCCTGACGGCGGGCGGGGTCGCCGTGGGAGCGGCAGGCGCGGCGGGGATCGGCGGGCTCAAGGGCCTGGGGGCCGTCCTCCTGACGGGGGCGGTGATGCTGGGCCTGGCGGCCGCCGCCCTCGGGCTCTGGATCACGGGGTCCGGATCCGCCGAAGTGCGCGTGGAGAACCGGAATTGCCCCCCGCTGGTGAGCCCCTCGCCCGCCGTGCGCATGCTTCGGATCCTGCCCAACGTGGAGGTGCCCGTTCGGATCGAAACGGGCGCGACGGAGATCATCCGCCTGCCTCCGGCCACGCTCACCCTCCAGCGCCGGGAGGATGGGATCCGGGCGGCGGCCTATGGGATGGCCTTCGATCTCCCCATCGAAGGCTTGACGGCGGCCGAATGGGATGGAGCCGATCTGCCCCCTGGACCCTATGCCATCACGCTGCGCCCCGGGGAGCGGCATACCCTTCGGGTGCGCTGCCGGTAGCTTGTAAGATCCCCCGGGCTTCGGGCGTCTCATGAGTAGAGCGCCTTGACCACAGGGCCGCAGCGGCGGATGTCCTGGTGGCCGTCTTCCAGATCAGGTGGGGTCGGGAACGAACCCAAGCGTTCCTTCAGTCGTGGGAGTGATCCCTGTCACCGGGTTAGGAGGATTTTTGTCTAAAGTCCAGCTGAAAGGAGGGGCCCGATGTCCATCGCGCGTGCGCTTCGTTTCGGAGTGTGGTTGTTGGTCCTGGGGGCCCTCGGCGCGTGCAGTGGTATACCGATCACGCCCCCCGTCACCTTCGTGCCGCTGCCTAC
>JAGHYO010000359.1 GCA_017743605.1 Thermoflexus sp.
TCACCAAGCCGTTCGACACCGACGTGTTGATCGCCCGCATCCGGGCGGTCCTGCGCCGGGTGCGGGGGGCATCCGCTTCCCCTCCGCCGCCGGGTCGGCTGGTCGTGGGGGACTTGGTCCTCGATCCGGAGGGCCGCACGGTCACCGTGGCTGGCCGGCCCGTCGTTTTATCCCCAAAGGAATTTGACCTCCTCTACACGCTGGCGCTGGCCCCGAATCGGGTGCTGTCGACGGAGACGCTGCTCGCGCAGGTCTGGGGGGCCGAATATGAAGGGCAGCCCGAGACCCTCTATGTTCACATCCGATGGCTGCGGGAGAAAATCGGGGAGGATCCGGAGCATCCCCGGCGCATCGTGACCGTGCGGGGAGTGGGTTACAAGCTGGTGCCCCAGGGATAAGGAGAACGGCCGTGTTCCGCACCTTTCGATCTCGTCTCCTGTGGAGCGTCTGGCTTCCGTTCCTGGTGATGGCTCCCATCCTGGGATTGATGCTGATCGGCTTGGTGGAGGAGCGCATCCTCCTGCCTGCGCTGGCCCAGGAGATGATCGACCAGGGGATCCTGATCGCCCGGCTGGGGCAGGTCCTCCCGGAGATCTGGAGGGATCCCGAGGCGGCCCAGGCCTTCCTGCGGGCGCTGGAGATCCGACAGCCCACTCAGGTGCTGCTGTTGGATCCCTCAGGGCGGTTGTTGGCGGGGCCGGAGGAGAGGGGCCTTCTGGGACAGGCGGAGGAGGGGGCGTTGCCCGAGCGCGCCCGAGCGGGCGAGATCGTGTGGCACGCGGCTCTCCGAGGCTCTGACTCCGACGTGGTGTTGGATGTGGTCGTCCCGGTGGCGGATGAAAGTGGGGTGCGCCTGGGCTACATCCGCTTGCTCCGGCGTCTCCCGGATGTGGTGGAGGGCTTGCGGCTGGCGCGGCGGCTCATCCTGGGGGCCCTGGGGATCGGGTTGGCGGTGAGCGGGCTGCTGGGGCTGATCTTGGCGCAATCGCTGAGCCGACCCCTCCAGGCGGTGGCCCGGGCCATCGCGGAGTCTCCCCTGGAGGGGCCCGCGATGATCTTGCCGGAGAGCGGGCCTCAGGAGGTCCGTCAGCTCATCCGAACCTTCAATCGCCTCCAGACCCGGCGCGCGGAGCTCGAGGAAGCGCGCCGGCTGCTGTTGCGCAGCATCGTCCATGAGTTCGGCCGGCTGATCGGCGCCCTGCAGGCGGCGCTGCACGCCCTTCAGGCCGGCGCGGCCGAGGATCCTCGCTTGCGGGGGGAGCTGCTCCAGGGGATGTCCCAGGTCGCCGGAGATCTGACCCGGTTGCTGGACGATCTGGCGCAGACCTATCGGCAGACGCGGGAGCCGCTTTCTCTTCGCGCCCAGCCGCTGGATCCGGGGAGCTGGCTGCGGGCGCGGATCCCCCTCTGGGCCGGGATGGCCCGGGAGCGGGGATTGCGCTGGGAGGATGCGGTTCCGTCCGAACTCCCCTCGATCGTGGCGGATCCCGACCGGCTGGCTCAGGCGCTGGACAACTTGGTGGACAACGCCGTGAAGTTCACGCCGCCTGGGGGATGCGTGCGGATGGAGGCCGGGAGCGGGGATGGGAAGGTATGGATCCGGATTCAGGACACCGGCCCGGGGATCCCGCCGGAGGATCTGCCCCGGCTGTTCGAGCCCTTCTATCGGGGGCATCAGGAGGGACGGCCCGGCTTGGGGCTGGGCCTGTTCCTGGCCCGGACCATCGTGGAAGCCCATGGAGGGCGTCTGGAGGTAGCCAGTGAGCCGGGGGCGGGGAGCGCTTTCACCCTGATCCTGCCGGCAGCCCATCCGGATCGAAGGGGGAGCGCATGCTGAGCCTGGGGGTTCCTGCATGGGAGATCATCCTGCGCGCCGCCGCGGTCTATCTGGCGGTGCTGCTGGGTTTGCGCCTGAGCGGGAAGCGGGAGCTGGGCCAGATGACCGTGTTTGACCTGGTGGTCCTGCTCCTGCTGGCCAACGCCGTCCAGAACGCCATGGTGGGCCCGGATACCTCTCTGACCGGGGGGATCCTGGCGGCCGGGGTTCTGCTGATCCTGAACGCCGGCGTGGCCTATCTGCGCCTCCGCTGGCGTCCCTTGCGTCGGGTGCTGGAAGGGTCGCCGACCCTGCTGATCCTGCATGGCCAGGTGCTGGAGCGCAACCTGCGGCGGGAAAGCCTAGATCGAGAGGTCCTGGAGACCGCGCTGCGGGAGCACGGCGTGGCCCGCGTGGAAGATGTGGAGATGGCCGTCCTGGAGATCGACGGCTCCATCAGCGTGATCCCGACCGGTGGGACCACCCATCGCATCCGCCATCCGGTCAAGTTCTTGAGGCACGCATAGAGGAGCTTCGATTGTCATTCAAGAAGCGGGGGGAGATGCTGAAACAGGGATCCTCCGATCTCCATTAGGATCTGCGCGGCCAGTTGCGAGGAGACCGTCCGCCCAGGGATTCTCTCCTCTCGGCGGGCTTGATGCGCGGGAAGACTGCATTCGATGATCCACTCGGGGTGTCCTTGGGCGAACTCCTCGATGCGACTTCGGGAGATCTCCAGCGCATCCGAGCGCACTCGGATCACCCGTGAGGCATTCTTCTGCCACCAGGGCAGTGCGGGATCCGCGTAGACGATCCCTGAGGGGATCAGGAAGAGCGTGGCTGCCTGCCAGTCCTGAACGGAGGGCCGGCGTCCTAATACGTTGATCAAACGAGTGGCGCTGGTCTTCAGCATGGATTTGACAGAGTAGCCGCCCTCTTCACCTTCGAGGATCAGATCCCAGAACGCTTCGGTTGCGCCACGGTGAAGGACCTTCACTCCGCAAGCCCGGAAGGCCGCGCCCAGGATGATCTCCAGGGCCCCTCCGACCACGAAGCGGTTTTCTCGGATGCGGGTATCGAACTGAGCGAAGAGGCGCGCAACGGCCTTTTCGAAATCGGAGCGGATTCGGCCGAAGCCGGTGCGCAGCGTATGGAAT
>JAGHYO010000360.1 GCA_017743605.1 Thermoflexus sp.
CTGCTCGATGATGGTCTGGGCGATGTGATGAGGGACCTCCTCGTAGTGGCTGAAGGTCATGCGGAACACGCCGCGGCCCTGGGTCAGGGAGCGCAGCTGGGTGGCGTAGCGTTGCATCTCCGCCAGAGGAGCCAGGGCGATGATGACGCTCTTATCGCCCTGCTGCTCGATGCCCTGCACCCGTGCCCGGCGCGTGTTGAGGTCGCTGATCACATCCCCCGTGGATTGCTCCGGCACGATGATGGTGAACTGCATGATCGGCTCCAGGAGCACGGGGCCGGCCTGCTGGAAGGCCAGCTTGAACGCCTCGCGCCCGGCGATCTGGAAGGAGATGTCGTTGGAGTCCACCGGGTGTTCCTTGCCGTCATAGACGGCCACGCGCACGTCCACGATGGGGTAGCTGGCCAGCAGCCCCTGCTCCATCACGCCTCGGACGCCCTTCTCGATGGAGGGGGCGAAGTTGGAGGAGATCGCCCCGCCGAAGACCTCCCAGACATATTCAAAGCCGCCGTCCCGGGGCAGAGGCTCAAGGCGCAGGTGAACCTCACCGAACTGCCCGGCTCCGCCGGTCTGCTTCTTGTGGCGATACTGGGCCCGGGCCACCTTGGTGATGGTCTCCCGATAAGGCACCTTGGGGACGCTGGTCACGACGTCCACGCCGAACTTGGTCGCTGCCCGACGGACGGCCACGTCGATGTGGGCGTCTCCCATCCCCTCCAGGATGGTCTGATGGGTAGAAGGCTCCTGGCGGAGATGGAGGGTAGGATCCTCCTCGCACAGGCGCTGGAGGGTCGGGATGAGCTTGGCGGAGTCGGCCTTCGTCTTCGGCTCCATCGCCACAGCATAGAGCGGCGTGGGATAGTCGGGCGGGGCGATGCGCACTAGATAACCCCGGTCGCAGACGGTGTCCCCGTGGCCCGTCACGTTCAGCTTGGGGACCGCCCCGATGTCCCCGGCGACCAGCTCCGGGACCGGGATCTGTTCCTTGCCTCGCATCACGAAGATCTGGGCCAGCCGTTCATCCTGGCCCTTGTTCACGTTGAAGAGATGGGAGTTGGAGCGCACGGTACCCCTGAAGACGCGGAAGTAAGCCAGTTTGCCAACGAAGGGATCCGCCGTGATCTTGAACACATAGGCCAGAGTCGGCCCGGCCGGATCCGGCTGGATGGCTTCGGGCTGCCCATTGGAGACCGGCACCGCCTTGACCGGCTTCGCCTCCAGGGGCGAGGGGGCCAGCTGGATCAGCAGGTCCAGCAGCGGGCCGACGCCGATGGTTGAGAATCCAGCCACACAGACCAGTGGGATGATCCGTCCGGCCAGGAAGCCGGCTTTCAGGCCCCGGCGGATCTCCTCGTCGGTCAGCTCGCCGCCCTCCAGGTATTTCACGATCAGCTCGTCGTCGGATTCGGCGGCGGCCTCTATCAAGCGCATCCGCGCCTCCTCCGCCTCCGTCCGCAACGCAGGCGGGATCTCCCCGACCTCCCCGCGGGGACCCCGGCGTGCTTTCATGGCGATGAGATCCACCACCCCCTCGAAAGCCGCTTGGCTGCCGATGGGCAGCTGGATCGAGACGAAGTTTGCCTTGAAGGACCGCTGCAGGCTCTCCAGGGCCCGCTCGTAGTTGGCGTTCTCCCGATCCATCTTGCTGATCACCGCTATGCGAGGCAGACCTCGCTCCTCCAAGGCCGTCCACGCCTGCTCGGTGCCCACCTCTACGCCCGCCACGCTGTCCACCACCACCAGCGCGCAATCCGCCACATGCACCGCGCTCTTCATCTCGCCCACGAAGTCCAGGTATCCAGGGGAATCCAGGAAGTTGAGCTTATAGTTGGACCATTCGACGGGGATCAGAGAGGTGTAAATGGAGAGGCGGCGACGGATCTCTTCCTCATCGAAATCGGAGACGGTGTTGCCTTCCTCCACGCGGCCCATGCGAGTGGTCGCCCCGCTGATGAACAGCATCGCCTCTGCCAGGGTGGTCTTGCCGGATCCGTTGTGGCCGACCAGCACGATGTTCCGCAGGTTCTCAGTGCGATATGTCTTCATCGTGCCTCCCCCTCTGTTGAGGATGTCCCCGATCTGACCTTCGGATGGAAGGTTTCTCGTCGATCACTGCCGCCGGCTACAGCCGGTCGCTGCTGGCGCGCCGGCGAAGTCTGACAACAGAGGCCGCAACGAACGGCTGAGCGGACGGTCATGCGATCGGAGCAAACCTCTCCCTGCTCATCTATAGTTTAACCCAGACCGCTGTCCCCGGGGTTCCTCCGCCCATCGCCGGGCCCTTCCGGGCACCCCTCAGTTCCATCCGTCCGCCTCCTGTAACCGGCGGAGCAGACGGGTCTCCAGGTCCTCCTCGGGTCGTGGGGGACCAAAAGGCTCCTGATGCCGCCGGATCAGCGCCACCGTCAGGGGATCGCATCCGGCAACCTGAGCCCAGGCCGCCCCGATCTCCGGATGGGCCCGATACCGCCGGACCCGCGCGGCCCAGCGGCGGAGCCCTGGCAGCTGCCGGAACATCCACCGCCAGGAGCGCGGGCACAGGGCCTCCGTCAGCACCAGCAAGGCCCGCTCCCATGGGGAAAGGGGCGCAGCGGCTTTCCCCACGTCATGCAGCAACGCCGCTTGCAACAGCGCCGGATGCGTCTCCCCCCACTCCAGCAAGGTTCGCAACACGGCCAGGCTGTGGCGCTGGTCGCTGCGCGGCATCCGCCAGAACAGGGCCTGGGCCTCCGGAGGCAGGAACCGGGCCACCAGGGCCTGATCCTCCTTCCGGATCCGCGCTTCCAGCGCCCAGCGAAACTGCCGCCACCGATAACGCCATCCACTCATCTTCGCCGGACTTGCTTGCCTGGCCTAAGGCCGGAGGTTGAAGTCTTGAAGGATTGGCCCTTCCACTCCGATGACTCGGAGATTTTAATGCAAGTCAACTGTCCGCGGTCGGCTATGGCATCGCC
>JAGHYO010000361.1 GCA_017743605.1 Thermoflexus sp.
ACCCCAACCCGCCCAGGCCCTCCTCCAGCACGCGCCGGAACGTCCCCTCAAAGTCCCCACCCTTCATGGTCCAGAGCCGAAGCCAACGAAGCGTCGGGGCTAAAGCCCAGGGCCCCTCCGACGGAAAACGGGGAAAACCTCCGGACGGTGGTCGGAAAGCCCGCTATCCCGCCTGGGCGCCGATGCGCTCCCATGCCTGGCGGATCCCTCGCAGGAGCGCGCTCTCTTGGTCCGGGAGCACGGTGCGCAGATCGAGCCACACCGCGTCCTCCTGAACCCGAGCGATGATCGGGGGATCGGACTGACGCAGCGCGGCCATCAGCGCCTCGGGGTCCGGCGGCCGCACGACCAGGGCAGCGCTGGGCAGGGTCTCGCCGGGGAGGCTGCCTCCGCCGATGGTGGAGCGGGTCGGGCGTGCCTCCATCGGGACGCCCTCCGCCCAGAGCTGGGCCGCGCAGGCCCGAGCCCGTCCCTCCAGCTCCTCCAAAGGCGTGGCGATCATCCGCCAGACCGGGATCTCCCGGACGGCTTCCCCTTTTAGGTAATGGATGAGGGTGGCGCTGAGGGCGGCCAAGGTGAGCTTGTCCGGGCGCAGGGCGCGCATCAGCGGATGCCGTCGCATCTGGGCCAGAAATTCCCTCTTTCCCACCAGGATCCCGGCCTGAGGGCCGCCCAGCAATTTGTCGCCGCTGAAGCATGACACCGCCGCGCCCGCCGCGACGCTCTCCTGCACCATCGGCTCGTGGGCCAAGCCGAAGGCCGCCGTATCCAGCAGCGCCCCGCTCCCCAGATCGTCCATCACCGGGACGTCGTAACGGGCCCCGAGGGCCACCAGCTCGGCCAAGGGCACCTCGGAGACGAAACCGATCATGCGGAAGTTGCTGTGGTGGGCGTGGAGGATCAGGGCGACGTCCTCCCCCCGGGCGAGGGGCTCTTCGTAATCCCGGAGGTGGGTCCGGTTGGTGGTGCCGACCTCGACCAAGCGCGCGCCGCTCTGGGCCATCACCTCGGGGATGCGGAAGCCGCCGCCGATCTCGATGAGCTGGCCCCGGGAGATCAGCACCCCCCGCCCCCGGGCCATGACGGTGAGGGCCAGCAACACCGCGGCGGCGTTGTTGTTGACCACCAGGGCGGCTTCGGCCCCGGTGAGCCGGCACAGCAGCTCCTCCACAGCGGCCTGGCGCTCCCCTCGCTCGCCCTTCTCCAGATCGAACTCCAGGTCGCTGTACGCCGCTGCAGCCCGAAGGGCTTCCAGGGCGGCCTCGGGGAGGGGCGCGCGGCCCAGGTTGGTGTGCAAGATCACCCCGGTGGCGTTGATCACCGGATGCGGGCGGGGTGTGTGCCAGCGGGCCAGAAGGGCGGCGGCCCGCTCCAGAACGGCCCGCTCGGACGGCGGTGGGTCGCCGGACCGGAGCTTGGCCCGAAAATCCCTCAGGGCCTCCCGCAGGGCATCGGCGACGGTGTCGTGGCCGAAGGCCGCCACGAGAGGCGCTGCCCCCTCCGCCCGCAGCAGCCGATCCACACTGGGCAGCCCCCGACGGGGATCCATCCCCACCCTTTCCTCCGTGATGGGTTCGATCCGCGACCTCCCCCAGAGGCCGCTCCGTCGCCCCGTAGGGCAAGGGCCGCCTCCGCCACAAGCGCCCCTTCGGAGGGCCCCGGAGATGACCTGCGGATGGGTTTCCCGAGTATACTTTACTTCGACCTTCGAGGTCTGCCATCCCGACGAAGGGGCGCCATTGGCCCGCTTCGGAGGACGGCCGCATGCGCGAACCGACCCGGCACCCGTCTGAGCCCATCGATCCCCCCGATGCCTGGGGGGAACGGATCGCGCCTCCCCTACCGCTCCGGCGGTCGCTTCGGAACCGCAACCGGTCCCCTGCGACTGGAACGCCTGAGCCGTTATCTTCGATGCGCCCGGAGTGCGGCGATTCGGGATTGTCCTTGTGAAAGCAGGACAGAGGCAATGCGGCGGCGGCCTTTCCTTTGGGCTTTCTTGGGGTTTCTCCTGATCGGAGTGGTGTGGGCGCGGATGTGGGTCTTTCGCCTGGGCACCCACCATCCGGGCTCGTATTTCAACCGGGGTCGGAATGCCGTCTGGATCGGCGTGGCGTGGGCCCGCGAGCCCCACACCCCCCAGGCCATCGCCGCCCTCGCCCACGACCTCCAGCGTCGCCAGATCCAGTATGTGTTTGTATATACCAGCTACCTTCGGCGGGACGGAACGTTCAACCCCACCTTCGCCCATCTGGCCGACTTCGTATCTCAACTCCGGAGGGCCTACCCCCTTTTGCATATCCAGGCCTGGATCGGATTGCCTTTGGAATATGTCGATTTGCGCGACAGGGCGACGCGGGAGAGGATCGTAAGGTTTTGCGTGAATATCGTACGCACAACCGGCATGGATGGCATCCATCTGGATCCGGAGCCTGTTCCCACGGATGAAGTGAACGTGCTGCTTCTGCTGGAGGAGCTGCAGGAGGCCCTGGGGGCCCAGGGGACCCTCTCCATCGCGGCGCGGCGGATCTGGCCGATCTGGCCGGATGGGCCATGGCCCCTGGTCGGGCGCTTCGCCTGGCGGGCCCGCTACTACCGGGAGGTGGCCCGGCGCGTGGATCAGATCGCGGTGATGACCTACGATAGCGCGCTGCCGTGGGCTTTCCTGTATCGATACTGGGTGCGCCTTCAGGTGATCGAGATCAGCCGCGCGGTGGAGGGGACAGGCGCGGCGTTGTTTTTCGGGGTTCCCACCTCCGAGGAAAGGACGTGGACCCATCGTCCAGAGGCGGAGAACCTCCGAAGCGGGTTAGCGGGGGTGGTGGACGGCCTGAACGATGCGGCCGCGCGACCTGCTGCGGTCACCGGGGTGGCCATCTATCCACACTGGGAAACGGATGAGGAGGAATGGCGGATTTATGAGGCGCTATGGCTGGGCAAAGGGGACCCATAG
>JAGHYO010000362.1 GCA_017743605.1 Thermoflexus sp.
CATCTGGAATCCTACCGGAGCGTTCCGCAACTGAGCAATCCATCCCCATGCGTTTTCCATATCGGATGTAGACCCGGCTACGATCATCGCGAAGCCCAGCTCGCGCCACCTCCTCAGCCCGCTGTTCAGGAGGTCCTTCGCGTCCGGCGGGAGCTCCGGATCCACCATCTCAAAGTCATCGATCACCATCAGAAGCGTGGGCCTGGCGTCCAGCCACGCCTGGAGGCGGAACGCGCCGGGGTCTTTCTGGCGGGCCTCGTTCAGGGCCGCCTGCCGCTGCTGGAGAGCCGTCTCGATCTCAGCCAGGGCCTGGGCGAAACGTTCCCCGTCGGAGATATAGCCGGTCTTCCGCTCCTGGGTTTTGCGCCCCTGGATATCCGCAATCGGCGCCCGCACGTGGGGGAGGTCGCTGAGCCCCAGCAGTCCGCTCTGGCGAAAGTCCACCAGGTAGAGCAGCAGGCGCTCCGGCGGGTGCCGGTCGGCCAGCGCCAGAACCCAGGACTGGAGGAGGGTCGTTTTGCCCGATTGGGGCGTTCCGGCCACCAGGAAGTAGGGGCCATCCCGAAGATCCACGGCAAACGGCTGGTCCGGGTCCTCCAGGTTGATGCAGAAGGAGGCCGCCAGCCCGGCGGGCGCGGGTTCCGGCCACCGATCCGCCGGAGCGAGGAGCTGGCTCAACCCGATGACGGCCGGGACCGGCGGGAAGGAGCGGGGGCGTCCTCCCGACCAGGCCCGGTCCATCGCCGCCATCAGGGATTTGAGGGCCTGTGTCCGTTCTATGTCCGTGTTGCCCTGAACCGGGAGCGCGGTCTGGAACTCCAGAAGCGGCGGGCCCTTGAAGAGGCCCCGGCCCGGCAGGGGCGGGGGCTCCAATCCTCCGGTGGGACCTACGGCCATGCTGTAGTCGCGGGTCGCCAGGTGGTAGGTCGCGGCCAGCGAGATGTTCCCCGCCAGCTGGGGGCGGAGTTCCGTGGGGTTGTTCATCGTCAGGACAAAGTGGAGGCCGTAGGGACCGCCGTTCCGGACCAGGTCCATTAGGAGGTCATCCAGGTCCAGGTTCTGGTCCTGGCAGGCCTTCCGGAAAGCGGCGTAGTCCCTGAGGATGGTCACGATGGATGGCACCGGTTTCCCGGAGAGGGCGCGATAGTCCTGGAGGGTGGAAGCCCCTGCCCGGGCGAACTCCCCCCTTCGGGTCTGCAATTCCCGGTCCAGATACCGGAAGAATCGCCGGAGGCGCTCGATCTCCTCCCCCAGGAAGACGTCCCCCACGTGCGGAAAGCCCTTCAGGGAGAGCAGGCGCTGGCCGCCGAAATCCACCAGGTAGATGTGGACCTGGTCTGGAGGATGGGAAAGGGCCAGGGAGGTGACCAAGGTCTGGATGAAGGTCGTTTTCCCGCTTCCCGGCTCGCCGAAGAGGACGAAGTGCCCTTCCGCGCCCAGCGGCAGACGGAGGGGGTCCTGGGCCTGGCTGGCCGGGTCGTCCATCTGGCCGATGATGGGAGCCAGCCAGGGAGCGCCCGGCTGGGCGTCCCATCCGGACCCGTTCCAGCCCATCTCCCCCCGCCGCAGTTCGTCCAGGAACACCATGGGGCGCAGGGGCGGGGAGAGGGGGCTTCGCAGCGGCTGCAGCCCCATCGCGTCCGCGGTCTCCCGGATGAGGCGGACCAGCGCGCTCATCTGCGTCTCTTCCCCTACCTGGAGGGGACGGAAGCTCCGCAGGGGCTTGCGGGTTCCGTCCAGCTCCACGATGGAGATGTCGGCGTGAGGGGCGGCCTGTCCCCGAGCGTAGCGGTCGCCGCCCCAGGCCACCTGGAAGGCGACGAAGCGATCGTTGTTGCCCACCTGCAGGTAGGCGCGCCCGACCTGGCTGCTGCTGATGTTCTCGTAGGCGTCGGGCCGGCGCAGGATGTCCATGCTCGCCTGGCGCGATCCCATGCGCAGGCACAGGCGGATGTTGATGTTATTGCGCAGTTCATCGGTGACCACGCCGGAGGGGTCCTGCGTGGCCAGGACGAGGTGGACGCCCAGGCTGCGCCCGGTGGCGCCGATGCTGAGCAGGCGTTTGGTCATGGCGGCCTTGTCAGGGCTGTTGCGGATCATCTCGGCGAATTCGTCAATGATGACGAAGAGATGGGGGAGCGGCTCGGAGGCGCGCCCCTGGAGGAAGTCGCGCTGATACTGGTTGATGTTGCGCCCGCCGAGCAGGTTGCGCCGCCGCCGCAGTTCGGCCTCCAGGCAGACGAAGAGGCGCTCCACCAGCACGGCCTGGGCGTCGGCCTTCTCCAGGTTGGCGAGCGTCCCCACGACGTGGGGCAGGGCCTCCAGCCCCTGGAGCAGGTCGCCGCCCTTGTAGTCGATCAGGATGAAGTTCAGGTCGTGGGGGTGATGATGGGCGGCCAGCAGGGTGATGAGGGTCTGCAGGAAGCGGGTCTTGCCGGTGCCGGTGGTGCCGCCGACCATGGCGTGGGAGCCGTCGCCGCCGGTGGCGGTGTCCTGGAAGTTGAGCATGGTCACCCCGCCGCCGGCCTCGATGCCGAGCGGGACCTCCAGCGACTGATGCGAATCGCGCTTTTCCCACAGGTCGCGGACGGGGAAGTCCTCCAGGCGGGGCGTTTTCAGCAGGGCAGTCAGCGGGACGCTGGCGGGCAGGTCGGCGATGGTGGCCGGAGCCTTCAGGCGGACCGGGGCCATGGCGCGGGCGAAGAGGTCCGCCTGGGCAAGGTTGACGCGGTCGGGGCGGAAGACGAAATCCTGCGTGGGCGGGCCGATCAGGCGCAGGCGTCCGCTCCCGCCGCATTCTACCAGGGCGCGGCAGCCGGCGGGCAACGTTTCGGGGCGGTCGGCCAGGAAGATGCTGTAGGCGCCGATGGCGGCTCCCTGGGTGAGCAGCAGGTGGAGCAGCGGGCCGACGACGGAGGCATCCTGGCCGCGGAAGAGGCCCGGGT
>JAGHYO010000363.1 GCA_017743605.1 Thermoflexus sp.
GGCGGGGGACGGCGCTTCGTGGAGGCTATCGCGGAGGTCCTACCCTTCGTGGAGGGCGATTCCGAGCAGCCGGCTCTGCGGACAGTCTTTCAGCGGACGGGGGAGGGGCTGCGACCAGCCTCCCGCCCGGCACGGCCGCGCTTTACGGCGGAGGCGCTGGGGCTGACGGATCTGCCCTGGGGCGCGGGCGCAGCAGTCTGGTGAGGGATGAGGGGGATCCCATGGAGTTGCAGGACGCGGTGGCGTTGCTGGCAGGAGCGATCGTGGGGGCGGGGGCGCTGGCCGCCCTCGCCCGCCCGGCCGAAGAGGCCCTGATCCGATCCGGCTGGCGGGAGCTGGTGCACCGCCCCTGGCTGGAGAGCACGCTGCGGGCTGCAGGGATCGATCTGCCGCCCTTACTGTTTTTGCAGTCCGCTGCCCTTTGGGCGGCGGCCAGTGGGCTGATCGGCCTGCTGGCAGGGCTGGGCCCCGTGGCCACCGGGATGATGGCCTTCTTCGGGGCGAGTTTCTATTTCGTCCGCGCGCAGGAGCAGGCCGCGACCCGCCGTCTGCTCCTGGCGGGGGAGCTCCTCGTCTTCCTACGGATGCTGGCAGCAGGGTTGCGGGCCGGCGCGCCCCGCTCGGAGGCCATCGCGCGGGCTAAGCAGGTGTGCGGACCAGTAGCCCGTCGGGCCCTTACAGACCTGGAGGAGCGGCTGGCCCGGGCTGGCGATGCACCAGAGGCACGAACTCGGGCAGTTCAGGAGTGGGCGGCGGCCCTCGCCCATCCGGTGGCCACCTCGGCCGCCCAGGTGCTGCAGGTGTTCTTGAGCGGCGGTGCGGGGGTCTCGGAGATCGTTCAGGTGATCGCAGAGGAGATGGACCGGGTGCGCCGCATCCTGGAGGTCGCTCGGGCCCGGGGGCGCGGCATGCAACGCCGGATCTATCTCATCATCGTGATGTCCGCAGCGGGCCTGCTCTTGTTGATCGTCTCCGATCCGGTGTTCCGCGATCTCCTTCTCGGGGATCCGATCAGCCCCGTCCTGATTGTGGGCGGATGGTGGGGGGCGTTGATGGTTTCCCAGTGGATTATGGATCGATATTTTTCGATGGAAGAGGCGGTGGGTATCGCCCGGGGAGGCGCTGGCCTGATCCCCACCGACCGGTATGGGAACCCCATCCTGCCCGGAGGGGAAGCGCGATGAGCCCAGTGGATCTGGCGGCGATCCTCGCCGGCGGGCTGGTCTTAGGGGGGGTGTGGGCTTCCTTCGTGCGGTCGGTGGATCCCATCCGGGCCCGGCCGGAGAGCCCCGATCCGCTGGACCGGGGGACCGCGTTGCCAGCCTGGCTGGCCCCGCTCTATCCCCTCCTGTGGCCGCTCTTGCCCGCTTGGGAGGGCATCTTCTCTCGCCAGGGGGCTCCCCTGGCCGAGCGCATCGCCCGCTCCGGCTATACGCCTTACGCCACGGTCTCGGCGGTGTGGGCCGCGCGGCTGCGGGGGATAGCCCTAGGCCTTCTGGCGATGATCGGAGGAAGTCTGCTCACCGGCCTGCTCCTGGGCACCCTCATCCCAGGGCTCCTAGGGGGGCTGGCGGTGGGGCTTCACGGGATGCTGTCTCCAGATCGACAGATCGCAGCGGCCATCGCTGCCCGGAGGCGGCGGTTTCGGTCGAACATGCTCTTGGTGCTGGCGGCGGCTCGGGGTTTTCTGCGCGGCGGGAGAGCCTGGGATGATGCCCTCTCCCGGGCAGCGGTGGGGGATGGAGTGTTCGCCAACTGGGCCCGCTTCCTGGTCGCCCGGTACACGGCGCGAGGGGAGGTCGGCCTTCAGGAGGCCCTCTTCCACGCTCCAGACCCGCGGGATCCTTACCTGATCCGCTTGATGGACGGGGTGCGGATGGCTATCTCGGGAGGCGCTGGCTTCGAGGTCATCCTCTCCTCCCTCATCCAGGATCTGGGCTCTGAGATGGAGCAGGAGGTCTCCGAGCGGGTGACGGCCGTCGAGCCCTACGTGATGGCCGCGGGGATCCTGGCCATTATGGGCTACATGATCGTCCTGCTCTACCACGTCTTCGCCGGCGGCCAGGACCTGCTCGGCTTCTAAATCTCACCGTGCGCGGAGGTGACCTATGCAGACGCTATGGGCGTTCCTGACCGAGGAGGAGGGGCAGTCCCTGGTGGAGTTTGCCCTGCTGTTCCTTTTCATCGCCGTGGTGGCCGCCCTGGCCCTGCCCGGCGTCCGCCAGCGCATTCTCAACGCCTTCCAGATCGGCGGTCAGAAGATGGACGAAGCCACAGGGGCGGCGTCGGGAGGGAACTGATGGGGCGGGCGCGCTGGCTGCGGGGGCGCGGCCAGAGCTTGGTCTCCTTCGCTCTGGCCATGGTCCCCTTCTTCCTGCTGCTGCTTTACCTGCTCTACGCCGGCGCTTACGCCCTGCGCTGGAGCGTCCGCTCGCGGCTGGCCGCGGAGGCGGCCTTTCGGACCTCGGCCTACCCGGGCGTGACCTCAGGGGAGATCATCTCTGCCATCGATCCGACCCGGCGGGCGCTGGACGCCCGCGTGGACGAGGCCCGGGACACGGGCGGGCGCTTCTACGGCGTCCCAGTTCGCTGGCGGGTGGCCCTACGGCTCTTGTTCCGGAAATGGCAGTTCTGGGACGGGCCGCCCGCCGACTGGTGGTGAAAGGGAGGGGATCGGTGCGGCGCGGCGAAGCACTGCTAGAGCTGGCCCTGGCGCTGCCGGTGCTGGCGCTGATGTTCTGGGGAGTCCTGGGTCTGATGGAGCGGGGGCGGACGGCGAACCTCGCCGTTTGGGCTGCCTACGCCTGCGTCGCCCAGGCCTGCCAGACCCCCGACGCAGCCCAAGGGCTGCGCCAGGGAGAGGCCGCTGCCCGGGCCGTGCTGGGTCGGCGCCTGGTGGACGTCACGGTCCAGCACGATGGAGTCTGGGGTGGTCGGGTGG
>JAGHYO010000364.1 GCA_017743605.1 Thermoflexus sp.
CCCGCCCCGACGTTCGGATCCGGCGAGGGCGAAGGCGATCCCCCCCAGGGGGATGGCAAGGATGAGCGGAGGAACCTCTGGCGGCAGGGTGATCCCCCAGCATAGAGCCCGCAAGATGGCCCAGAGGGCTTCGGGGAGGGGAACCAGATCCGGCGCCGGCCACTGACGGAGCTGGGCCAGGGCGGATGGGGCCCAGGGCAGGAAGGCCAGCCCGATCCACGCCTGCAGCCCTAGCCAGCGGACCAGACGTCGCCACCGGCTCCGCACTATTGCCTCCCCGAGCATGATCAGGCCGTGGGCGGTCGGGATCGCCGGGAACACGTAGTGGGTGTAGAGGCCAGCGGCCCCGGTGAGGAGAAGGCCTAAGGCCCGCCCCGGCCGAGGTCGCGCCTGCCAAGCCAGGAAGAAGAGGGAGTGCAGCGTCGCCCACAGGCCTAGGAGGGCATACATCCGCACCTCCTGGGCGTAGTAGACCCCCAGCGGATGCATCGCCATCAGCAGCATGGCGAGGCCCGCGGCGCGGCGGCCGAACAGCCGCGCAGCCATGGCCCCCGTCGCCGCGATCAGCACCACCCCAGCAAGGGCGGAGAAGGCCCGCAGGGCGAAGACCGAACGTCCAACGACGGCACTCCAAGCCTGCAGAAGCAGATAATAGAGCGGGGGATGAATATCCTGCGCCGCCGCTTCCATGACCCGCCGGATCGGGCTGGCACTGAGACTGGCGGACGTCCCTTCGTCGTACCACAGGCTCTGGGCGTCCAGCCGGTAGAACCGCAGCCCCATCCCCAGCAGCAACGCCGCGAGCCCGACCCATCCCAGGGCCTTGTTCCAGCAGGCCCCTCCGGCCGGCCCCATCCCCGCCCCTCCTCACTCGTTGAACAGCTGGCCGACCGAGCGGCCCTCATGGATCCGGCAGATCACCTCAGCCAGCATGGGCCCTACGGAGAGGACAGTCATGCTCGGGAGGCGTTTGTGGGGCGGGATCGGGATGGTGTTGGTGCAGATGATCTCCTGGATGGGTAGCGCCCGCAGGCGGTCCACGGCGTGGCTGGAGAGGACAGCGTGGGTGAAGCAGAGATAGATCTCCGTCGCCCCCTGCTCCCTCAGGACCCGCACCGCGCCGCTGACCGAGCCCGCCGTGTCCACCTCGTCGTCCACCAGGATCACCTTCCGGCCAGCCACCTCGCCGATCACCGTCAGGGCCTCTGTCTGGGTGCCGGTGCGGCGTTTCTCGATGAAGGCAATGGGCAGGTTGAGCTTGGCCGCGTAGTTGCGGGCCTTCTTGGCGAACCCCAGGTCGGCGGCCACCACCACTGCCTCGTCAGGGGAGAAGTTCTTCTCCAGCAGGTAATCGCTCAGCAAATGGAAGGCCGTGAGCTCGTCGCCGGGGATGCTGAAGAAGCCCTGGATCTGGCTGGCGTGGAGGTCGATGGTCACCCAGCGATCAGCCCCAGCCGCGGCGATGAAATCGGCCACCAGGCGCGCGGTGATGGGCACCCGGGGCTGATCTTTCTTGTCGCTGCGAGCGTAGGCCAGATAAGGGATCACCGCCGTGATGCGGCCCGCGTTGGCCCGCTTGATGGTGTCCAGCAGGATGAACAGCTCCATCATGTTGTAGTTCACTGGCGAGGCGGTGCTCTGGATCAAGAACACGTCCTGCCCGCGGACGCTGGCCAGCAGGCGGACGAAGATGTTCTCGTTCGGGAAGACAATGATCTCGCGAGGGAGCAGGGGGATCCCCAGACAGTCGGCGATCTCCTCAGCCAGCTGCGGATGGCCAGAACCTGCCACCAGGATCAGTTCTCCATAGCGCCATGACGGCCCGGGCATTCGCAAACGACCTCCCTGTCAGGATGACGCAGCTTGTCCATCATAGCCATCTTCCCTGGAATCCAAAAGAGGGGGCGCGAAAAGAGAGGCGTTCGCGACAGTCCCGAAAGGGGAGCCCGCAGGAGCACGGCCCTGCCACGCCTTGAGGGGGGCCGACCCCGAATCCCAGCGCGAATCCACGAATCTGGCTTTCAGAGCCCCGAGCACATCCATGTTCGTGTAGTCGCACCCATATTCTTGGACGGCTATTCACCATGGAGCGCGGTCGAGCCGCGCGCCTACGGGTTTGTCAGATGACAAGTATCGTTCAGGGCAATCACGATCCAGCGGCCATCGTGGAGAGCTAGCTCCGTGAGCGAGGCGTTGTCGAACCGGAAGGGGGAGGGGCGATCCAAGGGGAGGCCCAGCCATCGGCGGAAGAACATGCTGAAGGTCCCCCCGTGGGCCACCACGGCCAGCGTCCGTTCCGGCCGCGCCATCGCCCCCTGCATCGCCGCCCATACCCGTTCGGCGAACGCCGCCCGGGGCTCCGCCCCCGCGATCTCCGCCGTCGGATCCCGCTCCATCTCCCGCCAGGCCTGCTGCAGCGCGGCCACCTCCGCCCCAGTGCGTCCCTCAAAGGGCCCCTGGCCCCGCTCCTTCAAGCGCTCATCGACCTCAATGGGGACCTCCCAGACGGCGGCGAGGATGCGGGCGGTTTCATAGGCCCGCCACAGCGGACTGCAGAGGATGAGGTCCGGCGGGCGCGCCCGGAGGCGCTCCGCCAGACGCCGGGCCTGCTCCCGGCCCACATCATCCAGCGGCACATCCGCCCACCCCTGGATCCGCCCCTCGGCGTTCCACGCCGTGCGTCCGTGCCGGATCAGGTAAAGCCGCTCCGCCATCCGCGCCCATCCGTTCCTCGGGATCTCGGCATATATGTTTCAGCTTGCACACTCTTTAACTCGGATCCGAACGTCCCCGATCGAGGCCTGGGATCCGTCGCATGAGCCGTCTTTCCTCCGCAGAACCTCCCCCGCGGAGATCCGTCGGGCTTAGGGGAGCTCCAGCTTTCCCACCTCCACGCCATCTCCGACGGCGCCGTTGAGGCGGACGG
>JAGHYO010000365.1 GCA_017743605.1 Thermoflexus sp.
GCCCTCCGGCTCCGCCAGCGGCAGGAGGCTCCCCGCCCGGACGAAGAGCGGGAGCCGATCCAGCGGGGCCTCCACGACGACACGGGCGGGCCCTGTCCGGCGCCTATTGTTCCAAAAGTCATACCACTCCCCCGTCGGGAGGAAAACCTCGCGGGCCTGCGCCCCTGCTTCGAGCACCGGGGCCACCAGGAGGGCAGGTCCCAGGAGAAACGCGTCTTCGATTTCCCACAGGTCGGGGTCTTTCTCGTCCAGCCAAAACAGCGGACGGACCAGCGGCGCCCCGGTCTGAGCAGCCTCCCAGGCCAGGGTGTAAAGATACGGCATCAGGCGGACCCGCAGGCGCAGGAAGGCGCGGACGATCGAGAGAGCGGGCTCGCCGAAGACCCAGGGCTCGCGCCGAGGCGTGCCCTGCGCAGCGTGGTTTCGGAACAAGGGCATGAACGCCGCAGCCTGGAACCACCGGATGAACAGCTCCGCTGAGGGCGCCCCGCTGAACCCCCCGATGTCCGGCCCGCTATACGGGATCCCAGAGAGCCCCAGGCCCATGACGGTGACAAGGGTCTGGCGCAGCACCGCCCATGAGCTCTCCGTGTCCCCGGTCCAGGTCCAGGCGTAACGCTGGATCCCAGCCCAGCCCGAGCGGGTGAGCAGGAAGGGACGGCGATCCGGCCGCAGCTGCCGCAGCGCCTCCCAGGCCGCCCAGTTCATCAGCATGCCGTAAAGGTTGTGGGCTTCCCGGTGATCCCCTCCTCGTCCTTCCATCGAGTGGCGTATCGCAAGGGGGAAGGTGGGTTCCCCCCACGCGACAAACGTCGTGGGCTCGTTCATGTCGTGCCAGAAACCCGCTGCGCCGGCCTCCAGGAAGGCGTGGTAGTGTTCCCCCCACCACGCCCGGACCTCCGGATCCGTGAAGTCGGGGAAGACGCACCAGCCCGGCCACACCAGCCCGCGGTAGAGCTGGCCGTCCGGCAGCTGGCAGAACATCCCCCGCGCGACCCCCTCCCGATACACTGCATAGCCCAGATCGGCCTTCACCCCGGGATCTAAGATCACCACCGTCCGGATCCCCTGCGCGTCCAGCTCACGGATCAGACCCGGCAGATCCGGGAACCTTTGACGGTCCACCGTGAACACCCGATAGCCGTCCATGTAGTCGATGTCCAGGTGGATGGCGTGGAGCGGAAGGTCGTGGTCCCGGAACCCCTGGGCTACCGCGCGGACCTCCTCGGCGCTTCCATAGCTCCAGCGGGATTGATGGAAGCCCAGGGCCCAGCGGGGCGGGAGCGGCGGCCGGCCGGTGAGGGCCGTGTAGCGCTCCAGCAGCCGCGAGGGCGGCCCGTAGAACACGTATTCGCGCAAGGCGCCCCCCGCGAAGGTCACCCATGCCGCCCCAGGCTCAGAGGCCCCCAGGTCGAACAGGGCCTCGAAGGGGTTCTCGTAGAAGACCAGATACGCGCTGTCGGCGTGGAGGCTGAGCCAGAGGGGGATACCTAGGTAAAGGGGATCCGCTCCAGGGCCATAGCTTCCACCGGGATCTCGATTCCACATGCGGTAAATCCGGCCGCGGCGGTTGAGGGGTGCGGCCCGCTCCCCCAGGCCGTAGAGCCGCTCCTCCGGGCGGAGCCGGACGCGATGCCGCCATGCCTCTCCACGGCACTCCGGCGGGTCCTCGGCCCGCCAGGTCCTTCCCGCGTCATCGCGGAAGCGGATCCCCCCATCGGTCCGGATCTCCAGACGCATGGCCTCGCTCGCCAGCGTCCATCCATCGGCTTGCTCGCTGTGCGTGACGTGAGCCTCCTCCAGGCGTTCCTGAACGATCGCGTAAGGCAACGGAAGAACGCCCGGGGTCCAGGTGAGGCGGACGACATCCGGGGCCAGGAAGCGGATCTCCAGCTCGGCGTTCGATCCGGCGAAGCATGCGCCGTCCGGGAGCGGGGTCATCCGCTGGAGAGGCTTCACGGGCGACCATGCCGCGGGCCCGGGCGGCTCCTTGCGCCCCCAGCGGTCTCTCCCCCATGCAGCCCACACCGCTCGTAGCGCGGTGCGCAGACCCACAAAACGGATGGCAAGGAGGGCTTTCCGAAGATCCATCGATGGGCGCTCCGTTCGGATTTCCTGATCGGACTGCTTTCATGATACCGGACAAAAGGGCCGACCGTCGCTCGTTCTTTTCGAGTGGGGGAACTGGCGCATCCAAGCGAAGCGCCTCATTATTGTAGGAGGGATATGAGTTGTGCGGGGGAGAAATGAGCGAGCGCCTGGATGATCTAGAAAGCTATCGGACGGGATGGCGGCGCCGGGAGCAAGCCCGCCGGTTCGAACGGGCGAAGCGGCGGGAGCGCGCCTGGCGCGTGGCGGCCTGCGCGGCCTGGCTCCTCAAAGAAACCTTCGGCGTCCGGCAGGTCTGGGCCTTCGGCTCCCTGGCCCGCGATCAACTGGACGAGCGCTCCGACATCGATCTGGCGGTCGCTGGCCTCGCGGAGCGAGATCTGTGCCGGGCGGTCGGCCGGCTCCAGGCGCTGGATCCCGAGTTCCCCATCGATGTGGTGCGGCTCGAGGACGCTCCACCTTCCCTTCGCCGACGGATCGAACAGGAGGGGGTGCCGCTGTGAGCGCTCGCTTTCTTGCCCTCATCGGGTGGATACGCGAGGAGCTGATGGAGATCGCCCGCTCCGCTCAGCGGGCCCAGGAGCTCTGCGAGAAGGCCCTGCGAACCGGGGATGACGGCTACTGGGATGGCGTTGCGCTAAACCTCCACGGGTTCTACACGGGAGCGGAACGGATCTTCGAGGAGATCGCCCGTGAGATCGACGGACATCGGCCCGGAGGGCCGGACTGGCATCGGGACCTGCTGATGCAAATGTCCGCGGAGATCCCGGGCATCCGCCCGCCGGTCCTCTCCCGGGAGACGCGGGAATGCTTGGA
>JAGHYO010000019.1 GCA_017743605.1 Thermoflexus sp.
GATATCCGGATACCGGCACCGGCCAGTATGTGCGGGAGATGATCGCGCGCCTCCCCGTCGTCCGGCCGGGCTGGGAGATCGGCGTGGCCTTCCCGGAAGGATGGGGGAGCGCGTTGCCGGAGGGAGTGACGCCGGTGCCCATCCGGCGGCCTCAGGCGCCCCGCGCCCTCCAGAAGATCTGGTTCGAGCAGTTCGCGCTGCCGCAGGCCGCAGCCCGCTGGCGGGCGGACCGCTTGTTCGTCCCTTACTGGGCGCCGCCCCTGCGCGCCCCCGCGCCGATCATCGTCACGCTCCACGATCTGATCCCATTGCTGTTCCCGGAATATCGGTCGAGCTTCGGCGTGCGGCTGTATACCGCCCTGGTGCGGGCGGCCACCCCGGGCGCCGCTCGCATCCTGACGGACTCCGAGGCCTCCCGTCAAGACATCCTTCGCCGGCTCCGGGTTCCCCCGGAGCGCGTGGTGGCGATCCCCCTGGGGGTGTCAGAGCAGTTCACCCCGCGCCCGGATCCCATCGCGGACGCCCGGGTGCGGACCCGTTACGATCTGCCTCCGGCGTATGTGCTGTATCTGGGGGGCTTCGATCGGCGCAAGAACATCGAGACCTTGCTGGCGGTCTACACCTGGGCTCAAGAGGCGATCGGTTACAATTTCCCGCTGGTGATCGCCGGGCGCCTGCCCGAGGGCTCCCATCGCCTGTTCGTGGATCCTCGCTCCCTGGCCCGGGCGTGGGGACTTGAGGAAGTGGTCCGCTGTATCGGCCCGGTAGAGGAGGCGGACAAACCGGCGCTGTATCGGGGCGCTTCGGCCTTCTTGTATCCTTCCCGATATGAGGGGTTCGGGTTGCCGGTGCTGGAGGCGATGGCCTGCGGGGTGCCCGTGGTCGCCTCGGAGATCCCGGCCCTAGCGGAGCTGGCCGGCGACGCCGCCTATCTGGTCCCGCCGGACGACGCCCGCGGGATGGCAGGGGCCCTGATCGCCGTCCTGGTCGACGCCCGCTTAGGGCAGACGCTGCGAGAGCGCGGGCTGCAGCGCGCCACGCAGTTCTCATGGCAGGCCTGCGTCGAGCGCGCGGCGGAGGCCATCGAAGGCATCGTATAGCCGGACGCGAGGCGGAAGACCTCTTGAGGGAGGGCTGTGGATGGATCGCGTGCAGGTTGCTCAGGACAACTTGGTGTTCTGCGCTGCGCATTTCATGATCTTCCCGAAGGGGAGCGAGCCGCTCCATGGCCACAACTACCGCGTGTCTGTGACCCTGGAGGGCGAGCTTCGGGACGACATGGTGATGGACTTCATCGCCCTGAAGCGCCTGGTGAAGGCACTGGTGGAGGAGCTGGATCACCGGGTGCTGTTGCCGGCGGAGCATCCGCGGCTGCGCTTGCGGATCGAGGAGGATCAGGTGGAAACGGAGCTGGATCACAAGCGCTACGTGTTCCCCATGGAGGATGTGCGCATCCTGCCTATCCCCAACACTTCAGCGGAGTGGTTGGCTCGCTATCTCGCAGGACGGTTGCGGGCGCACCTGCCGGAGGGGCTTCGCCTGCACGCCATGGAGGTTGAGGTGGAGGAATCTTTCGGCCAGCGTGCGATCCATCGGGAGGCGCTCCATGCCGCCGCTTCGACGCCGTAGGCACCGGGTGGGCATCGCCCTGGGGAGCAACCTGGGGGATCGGGACGCCGCCCTTCGGGAGGCCCTGGAACGGCTCCTGGAGATCGTGGAGATCGAAGCCGTCTCCTCGTTCTACGAGACGGAGCCCGTGGGTTACGCGGACCAGCCTGCGTTCTTGAACGCCGTCTGCATCGGCACCACGGATCTCTCCCCGGGCGAGCTGCTGGCGGCCTGCAAAGCCATCGAGGCGGCGATGGGGCGTCAGCCGGGCCCGCGCTGGGGCCCCCGCCCCATCGATCTGGACGTGCTGTTCTACGACGATCTGTGTCTGGACGATGAGGCCCTGACTCTGCCGCACCCGCGCATGGCCGAGCGCGCCTTCGTGATGACGCCGTTGGCGGAGGTGGCCTCAGACTGGCTGCACCCCCGTCTGGGGCGGACAGCGGCGGACCTGGCCGCCGGGCTGCTGGGGGCCGGGATCCGTCGCTGGGCCCAGGCGCCGATGCGGGTCGGGAAGGGTTTTCTTTACTGGGGGCGGGAGACCCTGGTGATGGGCATCCTGAACATCACCCCGGACTCTTTCTCCGGGGACGGGTTGCTGAAGGGGCCGGACTGGGTGGAGGCGGCTCTGGAGCAGGCGCGCCGTTTCAAGGCCGCCGGGGCTCATTTGCTCGACGTGGGCGGGGAGAGCACCCGGCCCGGCGCTGAGCCCGTGCCCGCGGAGGAGGAGATGCGCCGGGTGGTGCCGGTGATCCAGCGTCTGGCCGAGGAGGGCCTGGGCCCCCTCTCCATCGACACATATAAGGCTGAAGTCGCCCGCGCCGCTGTGGAGGCGGGGGCGGACCTGGTCAACGACGTCTGGGCGATGACGGCAGATCCGGCCATGGCGGAGACCGTGGCCGAGCTGGGCGTTCCCATCATCCTGATGGACAACCGGAGCCGTCGGGACGCGGTGGTGCGGGACCCTCGGCTGGGCGCCCGCTATGAGGGAGCGGTGCAGGGGGACATCGTAGCGGCGGTCAAGGCGCATCTTCAGGAACGGGTGCAGGCGGCCCGCGCCGCCAGGATCCCCTTCTACCGGATCATCCTGGATCCTGGGCTGGGGTTCGGCAAGACCGTCGCGCAGAACTTGGAGCTGATCGACCGCCTGGGGGAGCTGAGGGAGATGGGTTTCCCAATCCTAGTAGGGCCCTCCCGTAAGTCCTTCATCGGCTACACTCTGAACCTCCCACTAGAGGAGCGACTGGAGGGCACAGCGGCCGTCGTGGCCCTCTGCATCGCCCGCGGGGCCGATATCATCCGGGTTCACGACGTCCAGGCGATGGTCCGGGTCGCCCGCATGGCCGACGCCATCGTCCGCCGCGGGCCGCCACGGACGGTATGACCGTCGCGGCGCTCAAGAAGGCAGATCTTCACAGGGTCCGTGGGGGAAGCGTTCATTCGATGTGCACGTGGGCTACGATGCGGCCGAAGCGGAGCTCATCTCCATCCCGGAGGGTGTAGGAGAGCTTAGACACCAGGCGCTCGTTGTTGAGATACGTCCTATGGGTGCTTCCCAGATCCTCGATGTAGCAATGCCTATCATGGCAGAAAATGCACGCGTGACGACGGAGACCCAGATGGCCTCGTGGCCCTCCTGGGAGAGATCCAGATCGGGGAAGAGACCGAGGCTGGGGTCCAGCCGCCTGGTCTCACAGACTTGGGAAGTGCGCACTTCGATGGCGCGGCCGCTCTGGGCGATCTGGAGGCGCGGCAACGTTGCCGGGGCCCTGAGCGGCGGGCTTTCCGCCTCCGTCTCCCCATCGACCAAGGGGGCGGTCTGCCAGCGCTCCGCATCCAGGGGCGTCAGATTCCTGGAAGACCTCGGGGTTGTCGGTTCGATCTCCGCCATGCCGAATCCCTGCCCTTGCGGGAGGATTACGTCTTTTCGACCCGATCTGCCTGTCTTCACCGTAGCATCCCGGGCATTCCGGTAAGAGGGCACGATGATCGCCATCACCGGCGCCAGCGGCTACATCGGGTCCCACCTGCTCGAGCGGCTGGTCGGCGCAGCGGTGCTGGCCCTGGACATCCGCCCGCCGCGCTATCTTCCGGAAGGCGTGGAGTTCGTCCGCCACGATGTCCGCCAGCCTATGGGTGCCCTGTTTCGGGCCCGTGGCGTGAAAGCGGTGATCCACTTAGCCTTCGCCGCGGATCCTCTGCGGGATCGTCGGGCGGAACAGGCCCTGAACGTGCTGGGGACCTCCAATGTGCTGGCGGCGTGCGCGGAGGCTAGGGTTTCCACAGTGATCCTCCTCAGCAGCGCCAAGGTCTATGGGGCGTATCCGGACAACCCGTCCGCGCTGGCTGAGGACGCCCCGCTTCGCGGGTGTCCGGGGTTCGGATATGTGGAGGATAAGCTGGAGTTGGAGCGGATGGCAGCGCGTTACGCCCATGAGCACCCGGAGGCTCGGGTGATCCTCGTGCGGCCGGTGGTGGTCGCCGGCCCTCACATGCAGAACTACCTCTCCCGCGCCCTGGAGAAACCCTTCATGTTCCTGCCCTGGGGAACCAACCCGCCGCTCCAGCTGGTCCACGAACAGGATGCGGCCCAGGCCTTAGTGATGTTGCTCCATGAAGGGCCATCAGGCCCCTACAACTTGGGAGCTCCAAACCCCATACCGTTCCTGGAGGTGGTCCGGCGCGCCCGGGTGGTGCGGCTTCCGTGGTCGCTCCTCTACCCGCTGACCTCGGCAGCTTGGCGGATGGGCTGGCGGGCGTTCACCGAGGCACCGCCAGCGCTGCTCCATTACCTGCGCTGGCCGTGGGTGGTGGATGGAAGCCGCATCACCCGGTCGACCTCCTTCGCTTATCGGTTCGACACGCCGGCCACTCTCGCAGATTACTTGGAGGCCCGGGTAGGCCAGGCGGGCGGCAGAGGGACGAATCGGTGAGAAAGAAACTTACAGGTTTGCTGATCGGGCTCCTGGGGCTGACGGCGTGTCGCTCCCCGGAGCTTTGGACCATCGGCCTGGTCGCTCCGTTCGAAGGGCGAGATCGAGGGATCGGTTACGACCTGATCTTCGGGGCCCGCCTGGCGATCCGGGAGTGGAACGCTCAGCATCCGGGCGGGCCGCGGGCGATGCTCCTCGCGCTGGACGACAGCGGGGATCCGGAGCGGGCGCGGGAGCGGGCACGTCAGATCGCCGCCGGTCCCGGTCTGATCGCGGTGATCGGCCACTTCCGCCCGGAGACCACGCACGCGGCCGCTCCAGTTTACCGGGAGGCCGGCCTCCTGTGGATCGCCCCCTTGCTTCCGGCAGACCGGGTCCCGTCGGGGGCGATGGCCACAGCGGCGGACACCTCCACAATGGTGGAGGCCCTGATAGGAAGCCTCTCCTTTGCGCCTGGGTTGCGCCTCTGGATCGCCCGGGATGAGGAGGAGCGATGGTTCGGGCCGGAGGTGGGGGCGGAGCTTCGATCCCGAGGGTGGAAGGTCGTGGAGGCGCGGTGGGTGGAGGCGGCTCCCCAGGGGGAGGAGCCGGTGCTCTTCGACGGCCGGGCGGTCCACGCCGGGGAGGCCGCATGGCGCTGGCGGCAGGCGGGCTGGCGGGGCCTCCTGCTCGGCGGCCCAGGGCTCCTGCACCCAGATCTCCGGGCGCTGATCCCGGAGGATCTCAGGGTCCGGGTGGTGGCGGAGACCCAGCGGGTGGATGATCCGGGATGGGTCGCCGCATACCGGGAGCTCTCCCTGGGGACGCCGCCGGGCCCTTACGCCGCCCTGGGCTATGATCTGGTGTGGGCATTGCTGCAGGCGCGCCGATCTCCCGCCTTCCGCTGGGAGGGCCGAACGGGGGTCTGGGAGGGGGACAAAGGGCGGTTGTGGAAGACGCCAGCTCTCTGGGTACTTACGCCGTGAACAGGAAGATGCGCGGAGGGGAGGATGCCGCAGCCCGGACTGCGTGGCCCGTTCGCCCTGGGCGTCCTTCGGCGGCGTACTGCTCCCCGGGGGTTCGGACTGAAGTTGACGGCTAGGGCCCCGCTGCCCAATCCGGATGCATACCCCGCCTTTGCGGCCTACCTCTTTGCCCCGGGGAGGGAAGCCCGGCGCCGTGAAGTGGACGGCAGGGAGCTTGCCCGTCTGGGGAAAGAAGCGAAGGTCCGGTTGGGGCTGGTCCCCCCGTTCACTTCCCCGGTCCTGCTCCTGCCAGCGTCACCGTATGACCTACCCGATGGGGCTGCTTTTCTCCTCAATGGGCTGATCTCCGCGTCCCCTGGCTCACCTGGCGCACACGGAACGTCATGGAGGGAATGGGCGGATGGGCACCTGACCGCACGGCGAAAAGGGCTGCGCTCTTTCTCCCCCAGCCCTCCCCTCCAGGCTTCGCCTCATCCCAAATCCCGCACCCGACGATCCCGTCCCCGTACCAAGACGATCGGGAGATGGTGGTGACTATCATTTTCATGGGCCAAAAACGCGTCCCATGGGAGTGGAGCTTAGGGAGCGCTCTGAGGGAGGCCCACGATGGAGAGGGACCTGCAGATCGATCTGGAAGGGATGCGGGAGGTGATCCGGCGGTTGCGGGCATGGGTGCCCGTCTGGGAGGAGACCTTCCGGCGAGCGCAGCGGACGGGGATCGCCCTGGTGCGGATGGTGCGCGCCATCCCCGGGCGGCGGTTCGAGGAGGAAACCGAACGCCCTAAGGGACACCTGAGTCAAGCGTCGGCACAGGTGCGGATCCTGGCGGACACCTTGGAGCAGGCCCTCCTCCACCTGGAGGCGGCCTTCCTGCAGGCAGCCAAGATGGTAGAGCGCACGGAGGAAAGCATTGGGAAGGGGACGCCTCCTACGACTGCTCTCTCGGCGTCTTTCGAGGAGGCCTACGCCTTCGTCCGCCGATGGGAAGGCGGATACGTCCACGACCCTGATGACCCCGGCGGCGCCACGAACATGGGGATCACCCAAAGCACTTATGATGCCTGGCGCCAGGAGAAGGGCTTGCCTCCTCAAGACGTCCGCGCCCTCACGCCGGAGGAGGCCCAGGCCATTTATCTGGAGAAATACTGGGCATCATCAGGGGCCGCCACCATCCCCTCCCCGGCCTTGGCTATGATCCACTTCGACACGGCCGTGAACATGGGGCCGGGGCGCGCCGGGGAGTTCCTGAAGCGGGTTCAGGAGGAAGGGCGTTCCAGCCCCCGGGAGCTGGCGGAGGCCTATCTGGATCTGCGACTGAACCGCTACCTGGAGATCGCCCACCGGTTCCCTTCCCAGCGGAAGTTCCTCGGGGGCTGGCTGAACCGTCTGCGGGATCTGGCAGAGGCCGCTACGGGGGACCCGGAGTTCGCGGCGTCCTTTGAGCGGAAGGTGGAGCAGGCCCTGGAGGCCCGGGCCGCCGAAGATCCCGCCTACGCGACGATCCTGGAGCGCTTTCGTAGGAAGTGGAGGAGGTAAGCGATGCGGGCGATCGTTCTGAGCCTGATGGCCTGGAGCGTGCTGGTCGGCTGCGGGCAGCCTGCCCCGCTCGAGCAGGGAACGCCTATCGAACAGGGGACACCCATCGTAGTGAGGGGCCTGGCCTCGCCGACGCCGGAGCCGCTTCAGGCGCTGGAGGAGGCGATCCAAAGGGGGGACTGGGCGGCGGCCCGTGCGGCGTATGAGGCCGCTGGCGGGCCGCCGCTGCCAGCCGAGCGCCTCAACGCGTGGATGGAACAGGCCCTCCGCGAGATCGTTCGGGCGCAGAAGGGGGGACAACCCGAGCGGGCGGATCGCATCCAAGCGGACGCCCTCGCACTGGTGGGCCAGGGGTGCCGGTGTCTGGATCCTCAGGGCGGCCTCCGCCCGGACGCCATGCCCGCCGGCTTGCGGGCGGAATGGATCCTGGCCCTCTCCCTTGCGGGACGGCCAGGAGGCGCAGCGCTGGGAGGCACCAAGCCCTTGCCCGAATGGGGACGGAAGTGGATCGCCGATCGCTTCGGCCAGAAGCCGTCCGCCATCCCCCCGCTGGTGGACGCGCAGATCTGCCCGATCGGCGATCGCCTCTTCTTGGTCGTGGGCTTCTACATCCTCCAGCTGGATGGCCCGTTCCAGGGGGAGGCGCCCGGGCTGTCGGCGCTGCAGGAGGGGGAGCGGGATCCCGAACGGTATTACGTGCTCTGCGAGGCGGATCGCATCCAGTGGGTGAACGCGATGCAGGGAGGAGGAGGGACTGCTCTGGAGGCGGAGTGGGACGGGAAGGGCTTTCGATTGGTGGGAGTGGAGCGGGTCAACTTAGCAGCTGACACTTATCAGGAAGTCCGACGACACATGGAAGCGGGGAAGCTAGAGGAGGCTCTGCGCGCTTATGAGGAAGGAGCCTTCACCCGTCGGGTGGATGAGGATCCCGAGCTGGCCACGGAGGCGTTGCGACAGGGGCTGGCGGTGGCGCGGCGGCGGGCCGAGGCTGGGGACGCGGCGGGGGCCGCGCGGGCGCTTCAGGCGGCCCTCACCCTCGCGTCGTTCCCCTACGAGCTGGAAGGGCCGACCTTCTTGCCCCAGGGCTGGGCCACGCGGCCGCGTTCCCTGGAGGAGTGGGCCCGGGAGGCCTTCTATGGCTCCTCTTTGGATCCGGCGCTCTATCGGGAGGCCCTGGCCCATTACGCCCGCTACTTAGCGCAGAGCGGACGGGCCCGCGAGGCGGAGCCCATCCTGCGGGGTCTGATCGTCCTCTCCCCGAACTACGCGCCGGCGTATCTGGACCTGGGGGATGTCCTGTGGGAACTGGGGAAACCGGAGGAGGCGCGAGAGTTCTACCTGCGGTATCTCACGCTGCGGCCTGGGGAGGAGCCGCCCCCGCGGGTACGGGAGCGCCTGGGCCCATAAGCGGGATCTGAGGCCGTGGGGCGGATGCACATCTGCCCCACGGCTTTTCCCACCTCAAAGGAGCTTCAGAAAGTGGTCTACGCTCAACCGAGCTTGCTTCAGGATATGGGCAAGGGTTGAACGTTTCACAGGACGGTGAGCAGGGATTGTGATCTTCAACACTTCATCGCCCACTCTTTTATGGCTCCCGCGCTGGCGAACCACCGTCCATCCATCCCTCTGAAGCGCGCGGATGATCCGATCGTAAGGGAGACTGGGGATCTTTGTCACAGATCGATCTCCTGAAGCAGCGCGGTTTCGCCGAGAAGGGGAACCAGGTCGTCCTCCACGGGCTCCAGATACAGCTCCATCGCCTCCCGAATGTTTCGCAGCGCCTCTTCGATCGTTTCTCCTGCACTAATACATCCTGGTAATGAGGGCACATATACAGTATAGCCACCCTCATCACTGGGTTCCAGCACGACTTTCAAGCGCATACTCGGGCTCCTTTCCATCCCTAACTTGCTGGAAACTCGACGGGTTGTGGATCTGGGTTGAGGGAAGTATCCGGGCACCTGCGCCGGATGCACAGGCGCCCGGGTTTGGGCATCCTGCTCCATCGCGATGTGATCTGCCCGAGAGCCGTAGGGATTCGATCCTTATTTCTTGCGCGATCCTTTGCGGGTGGGCTTTGGCTCCGGCAGTGTGGCCCGCGTCTCCGTGTCGTAGGCCAGCAGGTCGTTGGCGTCGAGGATCAGATACTCGATGCCGTTCACCTTCACCTCGTTCCCCGAGTATTTGGGGAACAGCACCCGATCCCCCACCCGCACCCGGATGGATTCATCGTCGCCGACAGCGACCACAATCCCGACCTGGGGCTTCTCCTTGGCGGTCTCTGGGATGATCAGGCCGCTTGGCGTGCGGCTCTCCTGCTCCACCGGGCAGATGACCACCCGGCTGCCCAGGGGTTGCCACGGAAAACGATCTTCCGCCATCGCCGTTCCCTCCTTTTCATTGAAGATCTCACCGCCCGGATCTGAAGCGGCGTTCGCTTCCTCTCCAGGCCCCGGCTTCTTCGCAGCATAAGGAGATTGCGCGGCGCGCCGTCTACTTCTTCTTTAATTCGAGCAGAGCGTCGATCTGGGGTCGATTGAAGCCGACGACGATTTTACCGCCGATATCCAGCACCGGCACGCCCATCTGGCCGGTGCGGCGCACCAGGTCGCGGGCCGCCGCCGCATCCCGGCTGACATCTACTTCCTTAAAGGGCACCCCCCGTCGCCGGAGGTATTCTTTGGCGGCCTGGCACCATGGGCAGTTGGGCGTGGTGAAGATGATCACCCGAGGCCATTTCCCAGTCCCCGCCATCCCCATTCCTCCTTAGAAACCAAAAGGTTTGCCTCTGGATAGGCCATCGACGCCCGGCAGGACGTCGGGAGCGGCCGATCGCCCGCATGAAGCCTCGGTATTTTAGATGCCTGGAAGCGCCAGAGGGTGACACGACCCGAAACGTCGGGAGCGCAATCCTGCTGAAATTTTTGCGCTTTGATCAGGCGATGAGATCGGCCCTTCGCGGCGGCTTCGGCAACAATAGGGGCAACCGCACTGCCGGTTTTGCGACAGGGTTTCGCAAGAGGGGCGCTCTTCCATGAGCTGGGAGGCGCCCTTTTTAACTTTCGCGGAAGTTCAAACCCATCCCACAAGAGCGACGGACAGTCCAAGACAACCTGGTAGTGACCCTGGCCTATACCCTTTCGCCGGAAGGACGGCCGGGTGGTGGAGCCGTCCGAGGAAAGCAAGCCCATCACGTTCATCCAGGATGATGGCGAGATCCTCCTCGCCTTGGAGGAAGCCCTCCATGGGATGGCCGTGGGAGAAGAGAAGGAGGTCTGGCTGGCTCCCGAGGAGGCGTTGGGGCCACGGCGCGCGGATGCCGATCAGGTGGTCCTCCGCGGTGAGTTCCCCAAGAGTTTGCCACCGGCCCCGGGCGTCGGCCTGTATGTCCACACCGAAACCGGCGAGGCGTTTCCAGCCTACGTCGCTGAAGTCAGACCGGACACGGTTGCCCTCGATTTCAATCACCCCCTGGCTGGGGAAGCGCTCCGTTTCACAGTGAAGATCCTCCCATGCGCCTAGCGACCCTCAAGGAGCCGGAGCACGGCCATCCCCAGGAGGGATGATCGCCAACGGATGGTATTCCTCTCACCGGGCTGGCCCCCCGATCCGGGGCATCCCGGTGAGAGGGGTGTGTCCCACAATTTTGTCAGGCCTTTCCGTCTTGCAGGACAACTGCGAGCAGTTGTCCTACGATTTTGGGACACACCCGGTGAGGGGCGGCGCTTGCCGAAACACCCCAAACGGCGATAGGATTATCATGATTTTTGCTGGAGTCGGTGAGAATGTTCCCGTTGAGTGAGGAACAGATCCGCCGCTATGCCCGGCACATCGTGCTCCCCGGGGTGGGCGGGCACGGACAGCGCCAGCTGCTGCAGAGCCGGGTGCTACTGGTTGGGGTTGGCGGGCTGGGATCCGCCATCTCCCACTATTTGGCCGCCGCTGGGGTGGGCACCCTCGGGATCGTTGATGGCGATGTGGTGGACCTCAGCAACCTGCAGCGCCAGGTCCTCTTCCGCACGGAGGACCTCGGGCGCCCGAAGGCGGAAGTCGCTCGGGAGCGGCTTCAGGCCCTGAACCCGGATGTGCAGGTGATCCCCCACACGACCCGCTTCACGGCTGCCAACGCCCGCCAGCTGGTTGCCGACTACGACCTGATCATCGATGGGAGCGACAACTTCGCTACGAAGTATCTGATCAACGATGTGTGCGTCTGGGAGCGGAAGCCGCTGATCTGCGGGGCGATCTTGCAGTACGATGGCCAGGTCAGCATGGTCCTGCCAGGTGGGCGCCCGTGCTATCGTTGCCTGTTGCCTACCCCGCCGCCCCCTCATCTGCTCCAGGATTGCCAGCGGGCAGGCGTCTTGGGGGCGGTCCCTGGCACCATCGGGGCGCTCCAGGCGCTGGAGGCCCTGAAGTGGTTGCTGGGCGTGGGGACCTCCCTGGCCGGCCGGCTGCTGATCTTTGATGGATTGCGGGCAGAATGGTATAGCATTCAGGTGGAGCGCCGCCCGGATTGCCCGGTGTGCGGAGATCATCCTACGCTCTTCGAGCCCATCGATTACGAGGCGTTCTGCGGCATGGCCCCACAGACGCCTGCATGAGGCGGGGAAACGGATCCTCGATCTTTGATTCGGGAAGAGGGGACGGGATCTGCATCCGTGCAGATCCTCGGCGCGTATCCGATCGGATCGTTCCCCACGGGCTGACGGGTGGTTCGCCTGCTGGCCGAGCAAGACGTGCGGGGGATCGGCAGCGGACGGCCCAGGAGATCTGGGGAAAGGGATGCTAGACATTGAATGGGCCCAGATGCTGTGCCCAGGCCACGGGCTGGCCCGGGCAGCATTGGCCCTCCTGGTCGTGGCCGGACGCCACGGGCCTCTCCGGCTGAGGTTCCGGGGCGAGGTGGGCATTTCCCCGAACCGGGGGGCAGCTATCGCCCTCTGGCCCGATGTCGCCGCAATGTGGCTTCCTCTGCGCTCTCTCCTCGCCGTCCTCACCGGTTACGCTTCCGCGACCGCCCTGATCCTCGCATGCTCGGCGCCCGAGCTCTTCGCCCTGCGCGCAGTGGCCTTCGGAAACTATGGGCGGAAGTTCTTCGTAGCAGCTGTCCCGCTCAACATCCTGTCGGCGGCAACTGTGCGGTGAACCCAGGGAATTTTTGCGGCAACGGCGGTTCAGATCACTGCTCCGGAGGGCCTGTGGCGGATCACAGCGCCGGATTTGGCTCCTCAACGGCTGGTAGAACATGGGGATTCTCTGGTAGAACCGAGGGGAGCTGGGGAGGGGGTGGCCTGGTCTTCCGACGGTCGCCTGTTGGCCCTGCGGACAAATGACCGAATCGCGATCCTGATTCCATAATGCCCTTTCACATAATTCGGGCTCATCGGGTCATGCTGCGACAGATAGAGGCGGGCTGCGATGGACTTGGATCCCGTTCCGGACGAATGAGTATGCATTGGGAAACCCTGGATGGCGCAATGGCAGGGGACTATCGGATCCGGGTGCGGGAGGAGGGCCGGAGCGTCACGACCGGCCAACGCTATGTGGCGTTTTACCTGGAGCGCGAGGGGCTTCTTTCCGAGCGTCCGGTCCTGCGAGGGCTTTCCGCCGGTCCGCGTCCGCAGCCGATCCCCGGCTGGCTCGACGGCTTCTTTCAGAACCCCGTTCGCTTCCAAGATGTGCCCATGGAGCTCCCAGAGCAGGTGGTGCGGGCGTTCTTCCGGTGCATCGGCCAGTTGATCCCACCGGGAGGGTGGTTGGGGCTGGCCTATGAGACGCTCGGCGAGAGCCAGCCGATCCATCGGGAGACCGAGCAGGCCCTCCGGCTGGGGATCCCGCCCATCCTGACCCCGCTGGGGATGTGCTTGTTCTATGCCGGGTGCGCCTTCCCCATTCGCGACTGGTCCATCGCGGAGGGGTGGCGGGAGGGCCCGCGCAAGCTGCAGGGGTTCAAGCCCCGGGATCGGGAGCGCTACCTGGACGCGGTGGATGCGTTGTGGGAGGAGATCCGGGCGTTTCTGCGCCGCACCGAGGGATCCTCCCGGCCGGAGTTCGCAGCCGCCCGACGTCGCGTGGAGGATCTCCGTTCCCTCTGGAGCCCTCGCAGGGTCGACGAAGAGCTCTGATCATGCACAACGCAAATGATTCATAGAGTGTCTTTCAGCAAGATCGCCGGCCTTACTCGGAGGGCGTCCCCAGGAAGAACTGGGATGTGATCTGCGAGAGATCCCGCATCATCCGCACAGCCTGTTCCCATTCCATCAAGATGGGGCGGTGCAGGAAGACCACCAGCACATACTCCGCGCGCCCGGCGAGGACGATCCCTGCGTCCGCACGGGTTTCGTTCGTCCAGCCGGGCCGGCGGGCGAAGGCGATGCCCGGGGGGAGACCGGCGGCCAGCAGGGTGGGCTGACCCCGGGGATCCAGCAGGCGGTTCTGGGTCATTGCTTCCAGGATGAACTGACATTCCCCCGTTTGAATGGCGCCCTCAGAGACGAGAGGGAGCGGCCCGCCCTCTTGAGTGCATTGCCGGAGCATCTCCAAGAGCACCCCCAGGTCCTCTGGGGTGGTCTGCCGGCGCGGATCGGGCTGGGTGGGGAGATCCGGCCGGCTGTTGGCTGGGGTCACCACGGCAGGCGGGGTGCCCGGCTGGTCGAAGGGCCAGGCCATAAAGGAGTTCACCAGCCCCAGCTCCCGCAGAAAGGCGGACACCTGCTCTGCGCCCTTCGCCGGGTCGCCCTCCCCGAGGTCCGCCAGCAGCGCATCCAGGGCGGGCAGGGCGGTCTCGTCGGTCAGCACCTGGAACACTGTCTGACGGCGCTCCTCGTCTTGGATCAGGTCCTGGGCCCGAGCGACCGCGAGGGCCACCGGCAGGCGCATCACGCCCGACCCAGAGAACGGCAGGTCCCCGTTGCGCATCCAGGTCTCTCCCCGACGCAGGTCTTTGATGAAGATCCCGGCAGTGCCGTCGAAGGAGCCCAGGTACGCCTCGAAGAACCGGCCCAGGGCGGAAAGAGAGAGGGAGGGGGCGGGCTTCTCGTCCACCACCAGGGCGACCTCCCGAGGGGTCGCCTGAGCCAGGGCGGCGTAGAGGCGCTCGGCGGAGCGGCTGATGTTCAGCAGATGGCCCGGACGGCCCGGCGTGAAGGCGAAGCGCTCCAGGTCCGGCTGGGGCTCCACGGGTGGCTCATCGAAGCGGCGGGCGACCTCCAGCAGCCAGAGGCGGATCTTCTCCGGGGAGGCCTGGGTGGCCACCGGCAGATCGCGGGGCGGCGGCGGTTGGCGGAAGAGGAATTGTAGGAAGGCGCTCGGGCGCTGGCGTTCGGACAAGGCCTGCTGCAGCAGCTCCCAGCTCTTCTCCCGATCGAGCCGCGCCTCTACGTCGCTGGGGTTCAGCATCAGGGTGCGATCCTGATACTGCACGCGCAGCGGGGCCATCAGGGCGCGCTCCACCGCATCCAGCGCCTCATCGATGGAGCGTCCGCCCACGGCCAGCCCGGCCGCGGTCCAGGTCCGGGGGATCCGCTGCAGCTCCTGCTGGAAAAGGGCGAACTGCCAGATCATGAAGCCCGCCAGCAGGATGGGGACCCCGCGGTTGAGCCATCGGTTCCACGCGCGTGGCATCGAGGGCGCCTCCCCTGTTGGCGTCCGAGTTCCTGCCTATTCTACAGCAGGTTACCGCGGGTGGCCCCTCCGGGATTCTGAGGCAGAGCTCGGGGTATCCGATCACCCCGCCTCCAACGTCCTTCTGGAAACCCGCCGGTCCGTCCAGATAGATGGCATGCGCACTGGACGCTCAGGCTCTCCAGAGGACGGGACGGTGGATGGGGAACCGCGATTTATTCGTCCACCCATCTGAACCGTCTAAGAATTGTTTACGACTTCGCCATTATCCTGACGCAGGGATGGACGGAGAAAGCGAATGGGACCAGGCCTGGAAGCCGATGGGTCGGGCCACCCGACTTCCCACGACCCTCCCGGGATATACCCCTCACAGGTCTGCTCTTGACGGCGAGCCTTCTTGCGCTACCATCAAAGCAGAAATCCAGCCATCCACATCACTCTGATGTAACCTATAAGCAAGTATGCACGGTGTAAGGTTGCGTCCACAGGGAGGAGACGTGGTTTGCAATTTGAAGGCAAAGCAAGAGGAAATCCTGGAAGTGTGCGCTAAGCGTGGTGCGCACAACGTACGGGTCTTCGGCTCGGTCGCTCGCCGCAAAGCCGATGAACCGAGCGCTAGCGATTTCCTTGCTGAGATAGAGCCGGATCGCGCCCTTTTGGACCTAGAGGGTCTTCAATAGGATTTGGAGCAACTCCCAGGGCGCTGAGTGGATGGGGTCACGGAATGCGCCCTATAGCCTCGTATCCGAGAGCGTGTGCCTCGAGAGGCGGTGACGCGATGAGAGACCTCAGGGAAAGGCTGGGGGACATTTCGGAAGGGATCGCCGCTATGGACCGATACCGGGATCGCGACCGAAGCGCTTTTGAGCCAGACGAGATGCTGCAGGCATGGTTCCTTCGGCGCCTGCAGGTTATCAGCGAGGCGGCGCGCAGGCTGCCCGAGGAAATCAGGAATCGCGCCTCTCACATTCCCTGGCATGCGGAACATCCTCATGCATGGCTCTTTTGCAATCGACCTCGATGTTGCCTGGAAACGCGGTGCAGCGGGATGTTCCTCTGCCCGAGCCTGCAGCGGAAAGGCGGCTCAAGAAACCAGAGGGGCAAGGCCGTGGTAGGCGAGTGTTGGGCATTCCGCTACGCCGCAGCGTGATGGCCGGGGGATCTTGGAACAGCGCCTGCACGATGGTCATATCCGGTGGGTTGGCAGCACGCATCGGCGCGCGCACCGTCGCATCGGCGCAATCTGGCACACGCAGGGATCAGGCAAGAGCCTTGACAGCAGCAGATGGAAAATGATACAGCTTAAGGAGGCAATAACGCGCCATTTGTAACATTTTAAAACCATCACATAATCTTAAATGAGCCTTCCCTTGCTATTCTTTAGGAGATTTATATGAATAGACCTCTAAGTTATTGGCTCAATCTTGCGTTGTTCACACTGGCTGCCAGCACCCTCGCATTTGGAGGGATGACCCTATGGCTCGCCTACTCGCGCGCGCGGATGCTGGTGTATCCAGCACGTCGTCCTGCTGAACGCACGCCGGACACGGTCGGCCTTGTGGGCTGGGAAACGGTCACGTTTCGTGCGCCGGATGGCACGCGACTGGAAGGATGGTTTGTCCCGCCACGGGCTGAGCATGGCGCAGTGATCATCTTCGTTCATGGGTTGGGGTCCAATCGCGCCCATTTTCTCGACGAAGCTGCCATGCTGACGAAGCACGGCTACGGGGCCCTGCTCTTTGACTTGCGCAATCATGGCACGAGCGAAGGCACCATCACCACATTCGGGTATTTTGAAGTCTTGGATGTGCATGGTGCGGTCGAATATCTCAACACGCGCCGCGATATGAACGCGCAACGTATCGCCGTGATGGGAGATTCCATGGGAGGAGCTACCGCCTTGCTGGCCGGCGCGCGCATCCCCAGTATACGCGCTGTGATCGCCCAGAGCGCCTTCACCAGTCTCGAAGACAACATCGCGGAAGGGGTAGAAGGGCTGACTGGCCTGCCGGCCTTTCCTTTTGCGCCACTGGTGAGCTGGTTCGGCGAACGCATGACAGGAATAAGCGTGCGCAGTGTGCGCCCGATCGATGAGATTGCCAACATTTCCCCACGAGCTGTGATGCTCATTCACGGGCAAGAGGATATGCTTGTTCCAGTGCGAAACGCAATGCAATTATATCGAGCTGCGCGCGAGCCAAAGGAATTGTACATTATTCCAAATGTCGGACATGGTGGCTTTTATCAAGCAGATCCTTCAGAATATGAGCACCGCTTGGTCGAGTTCTTACAAAGCGCGCTTCTGGCCGATTGGCATCTGCATCCTTAAATTTTCTCTTTTGGAATATGTTGATCATCTTCACTTATGACCCCACACTCCGTGATTCATGATCCCCACCCCGCGCCGGACGCCGACGCGCTTGGACCAATCTCTCCTCCCGTTTCCAGTTTCATCGTCTGATGTCGGCCTTTCACTTACCCCATTCTCCGAGCTGCGTCTCAATTTTGTCAGGCAAGCCCGCTTGTCTGGTTTTGGGGTCCCGATGGCCTGGCCCTGGAGCTGGCGGCCCATCCCTGGGCGCGAGAGCGTCCGGGCTGGCCAGACGGGCCCGTTCCCCTCGAGCGTGAGATCCGGGGTCTTCATACAGTGACCCTCCTAGAAACAGTCGCCGAGCCCATGTTTCGTTTCCCGATCGAGGAGATGAGGTTTCGGGTGGGATAGGAATAGGAAGAGGAGGATTGGATTCGCCTGAAGATCGGCCCAGGGAGTCCGGGCACGTGGGTGGATCTCTGCGTCGATCCTCAGGCCTCTCGAAGCCGCTGCGGACGACCGGTCCGAACCTGGCCCTGATGGGGTCGGCGCTGATGTTGCTGCCCATCGAGCGCTGGCCCTCCCGCCTGATCCCGAACCTCTGGCCGTTCGGAGCGCGGCCGCCCGCGGGTCCGCCCCAGCAGGGACGGGGCCCCGGACCATATGCGTGGGTCCGGTGGCGCTCCGGGGGGCTCAGCGGCTGGTCCGCGTGGTGGGCCACCGCTCTTACGCTCCGGGATTGACGAACCCTTAGGCCCTGCTGACAATCGACGTGGCCCTCGGTCGCGTGGAGGAGACGGTGCGCCCACGGTGTGGACGCTGGGACATTCGAACCAGCCGCTGGAGGAGTCCCTGGAGCTCCTCTGGATCCACCGGTTGGAGCGGGTGATCGACGGGCGGCGGTTCCCATCCTCCCGACAGCGGCCCTGGCCGCCGTGGGGATCGGTTACCTCCACCGGCTGGACCTGGGCGGGCGGCGCGCTCCACGGCCGGACTCCCCTCACGTTGCCTGGCGGACGCCGGGGT
>JAGHYO010000366.1 GCA_017743605.1 Thermoflexus sp.
TTCTGGGACCGGCTGTTGCGGGCCGGGCGCCGGGTGACGGCGGTGGGAGGCAGCGATAAACACCAGGACCGACCCGGCGAGGGCACGCCCTTTTATCAGGTCGGCCACCCCACCACCTGGGTGTATGCGGCGGATCGGACGATCCCGGCCATCCTGGAGGCCATCCGTTCGGGCCGGGTGATGATCACCGCGGACGTGGACGCGCCGTGGCTGGAGCTCACGGCCGAGCGCGGGGATACGACCTGGATGGTTGGGGAGACCGTCCCGCCCGGCGGCGCTGTCCGGGTGCGCTATCGGGTGTGGGAAGGGAAGGGCCTGCACCTGCGGCTGCTCTCCCGGGAAGGGGAGCTCCTCTTCCTCCCGGTGGATCGTTCTCCCTTCGAGGGGGTGCTGGAGCTCGACCTGGGCCGCCATCGCTACGTCCGGGCGGAGCTACGGGGCGTGCGGCATTTCGCGGAGGAGACCCCGGATGACCTGCCGATGGTCGCGATGACCAACCCCATCTGGGGAGGCCCGGGTTCGGAGGGGCCGTGAAGCGGCCTCGAAACGCGGTTATCTTCACATGGAGGCGCACGGATGCAACCGGAAGCCTTCATCGTTCCCCACACCCACTGGGATCGGGAGTGGTATCGTCCCTTCCAGGCCTTTCGTTACCGTCTGGTGGACCTGGTCGAACAGGTCCTTCGGATGATCGAGGGGGATCCGGATTTCATGGGGTTCCTGCTCGACGGCCAGTCGGTGATCCTGGAGGACGTCCTAACGGTGCGCCTGGATCTGGAGCCGCGGATCCGACAAGCGGTGGAGGCCGGCCGCCTCTGGATCGGCCCCTGGTATGTGCTCCCCGATGAGTTCCTGGTGAGCGGGGAGGCGCTCGTCCGCAACCTCCAGGTCGGGATCCGCATCGCCCGCCGCTTCGGCGGCGAGATGCCCATCGGCTACACGCCGGATCCCTTCGGCCACGTTGGGCAGCTGCCCCAGATCCTGAAAGGGTTCGGGATCGAGGCCGCCGTGTTCCAGCGCGGCCTGGACGAGCAGCCGACGCTCCTCTGGTGGGAAGCCCCGGACGGCACCCGGATCTTCACCGTGTATCTCCGGGACGGCTACGGGAACGCCGCCTGGATCCCGGAGGACGCGGAGGCCCTGGCGGCCTACCTGAAGGCCCAGGCCCTCTCCCTGACGCCCCACACGCCGGTTCCCCTCCTCCTGCTTATGAACGGGACGGATCATCTCTTCCCCCATCCGCGGCTGACGGAGTGGCTCCGGGCGGCCCAGGCGCATCTCCCGGATCTCCGCCTGCGCCTCGCTTCCCTGGCGGATTACATCGCCGCGGTGCGGACTGCTCTCGGCCAACAGCTGTCGGATCTCCCCGTGGTTCACGGGGAGCTGCGCTCCAGCCGACGCCATCCGGTCCTGCCCGGCGTGCTCTCCACCCGCATCTGGATCAAGCAGCGCAACGCCGCCATCCAGACCGCGCTGGAGCGCTACGCGGAGCCCCTGATGGCCTTCGCGCATCTTCTCTGCGGCCTGGACCGACGGGCCTTCCTTTTCGAGGCATGGCGGCTCCTCCTTCAAAATCACTTCCACGATTCGATCTGCGGGACGGGGGTGGACGCGGCCCATGAAGACATGCGGCCGCGCTTCGATCATGCCGAGCAGATCGCCGGCCTGGTGAGTCGGGAATCCCTGGAGCGGCTCCTGCGGCCGGAGGCGGCCGAAGCCCCACCCGGCTGGCTGGCCTCGGACCCGGCGTCGATGGAGCAGGCGTTGCTGGTCTACTGCCCGATCCCGGGCCCCGTCCGGGGGCCGGTGGAGGTGACCCTTCCTGCCCTCCCGCCGGGCCTCACGTATCGCCTCCTGGACCCTGAGGGGCGTGAGCTCCCGCTCTTTCAGGTGGAGCGGGGGACGCCTGACGAGGCGCGCTGGACCGTCGCCCCCGCGGAGTGGCCGGGCTTCCTGAACCGCCTGCTCTGGATCCACGCGGGCCCCTATGCGGCGAAGCGGGTGTGGGTGGATCTCGAGGGGCGGCAGCTCTGGGCGGAGTGGGCGGACGCCTCGGCGGACATGGATCACGGGATGATCACCCATGTCCTTCAAGTGGCCCGCCAGCTGGGAGAGCGAGAACCGGCCCTCACAGCCCCATGGACAGTCTCGGCGGCGATGGGAGGAGCCTCCCGCTGGGCCTTCGTCCTCCCCGAGGGCCGGGGGGTCGGCCTCCAGACCTATCGGTTGCAGATCCGCCCCGGGACGCCGCGCGCGATCTCCCGACGTCCCCGGGCGGAGCCGGAGATCGCCAACGAGTTCTTCCGCCTCACCGCGGATCTCTCAGATGGGACCCTGCAACTGGAGGATCTCCGAACGGGCCGGCGGTGGCGCGGCCTGAACCGCTTCGAAGATGAAGGGGATGCCGGGGATGTCTACAACCATGAGCCGCCGGCGGAGGATCGGCGGGTGGACCGCCCGGCGGCGCCGCCCCGGGTCGAGGCCTGGGAGGAGGAGCCGTTCGGTCAGTGCCTGGAGGTCGATTTGCCGTATGAGATCCCGGCCGGGCTGCGGCCGGACCGCCGGGGACGCTCCGCGGAGACGGTCCCGCTGTCGATCGCCGTGCGGGCATGGCTGCGACCGGGAGTTCCCCGGGTCGATATGGAAGTCGTGGTGGACAATCGGGCGGCCGATCACCGCCTGCGTGTGGTCTTCCCCACCGGCATCCGGTCCGAGACCTGGGTGACAGAGGGGGCGTTCGACCTCGTGGTCCGCCCGGTGGGCCTCCGCGTCCGGGCAGATGACTCCTGGGTGGAGCAGCCGGTGTCTGCCGCCCCCCAGCAGGGCTTCGCGTTCGTGGAGGACGCAGCCGGCGGGCTCCTGGTGGCGAACCAGGGGCTCCCGGAGAT
>JAGHYO010000367.1 GCA_017743605.1 Thermoflexus sp.
GCAAGGCGGAGCGGCCAGCCCGCTGGAAGTGATAGGCGATCTCCGCGCTGTAGGGACCCGGATGCGGGCCGTAGAGGGCGACCATGGCCTCGGCCAGCCGACGGTGCTGGCGCCGCCGCACCACCGGCGGGATGGCCTCATAGATCACCCGGCGCACCACCTCATGCACGAAGGAGAGGCGCTCCTCGGCTTCCTCCCGCACGAAATGGCGCTCCAGGAGGATCCGCAGATGGGGCGTGGGGTCCGGCAGGCCCACCAGCTCCAGCCACTGGAGCGGGAAGGCGCGGCCGATCACCGCTGCGATCTCCAGGATCTCCCGGGCGCCCTCCGGCAGACGAGCCACCCGCTCCAGGACCAGGGAGCGCAGGAAAGAGCTCGCCGCCGGCCCTTCCAGGTAGCGCTCCAGGAGCTCCCGGCGGAAGCCCCCCTCCACTGTGCGGACGGCCCGCAGCAACTCCGCAGTGAATAAAGCGTTCCCCTCGGTCAGGCCGTAGAGCCGGCGCGCCAGCTCGCGGAGATCCTCAGCAGGTTCCCGGAACAGAGAGGCCAGCCAGTGGGTGATGGCCTCCAAGGGGAGGCGCCCGACCCGGATCCAAAGACCAATCCCCTCTCGGCGCAGCCCCTCCAACAGATGGACAGCCTCCTTCCCTTCGGGCTCTTCCCCTGGGGTATAGGCCAGCAGCAACACCAGGGGGTGACGGGCCGCGCGGCGGGCCAGCCGTCCGATCACCGTCAGGGTGGCCTCATCTGCCCAGTGCAGATCGTCCACAAACACCACCAGAGGGTGCTGATCCGCCAGGGAGATGAGGAGATTGGCGAGGCCGTCGATCAGGCGATGGCGGTTCTCCTCGGGGGTGGTTTCTGGGGTGGCCGGGAGGTTCGAGAACAGGAGATGGAGGGAGGGGACCAAGCGGGCCACCTGGGCCAGAGCCGGGGGGGCAGATGGGCGCGTCGATCGGAGGGCACCTGGCTCAGGAAGCGGCGCAGGCTCTCCGCCAGGGCGGCGAAGGGAAGGGCGCGCTCGATGAAGCGTCCTCGAACGTAGAGGACATCCGCCTCGAGGGCAAAGCGGCGGACCGCCTCGGCAGCCAGGCGGGTCTTCCCGGCTCCCGGCTCCCCGCTCAGGATCCCGACGCCGCCGGATCCGTGCGACCACCCGGCGAAAATCCCACGCATCCGTTCCAGCTCGGCCTCCCGCCGGATGAACATCCCATCGGGCCCTTCTGCCTCCTCTGGGAGATCCCGGATGGGCCGGGAAGGAGGGATAGAGCGTAGCGGGGCCAGCTCCCCTCGCCGCAGCGCCTCATAAAGGGCCTGGGTGGCCGGCGAGGGCTCCACCCCGAAGGCCTCCCGCAGAGCCCGCCAGCACCTCTCATAGGTGCTGAGGGCCCCTGCGTGGTCTCCTGCGGCGATCTGGTAGCGCATCAATGCCCGGTAAGCCGGCTCCCGGAACTCGTCCAGGGCGATCACCCGCCGGCAGAGGGAGATGGCTTTCTCCGGCGCGCCGGCCTCTGCCAGCTGTTCCGCCAGCTCCAGGGCGGCTTCCAGATAGCGCTCCCGCAGCCGCTCCCGTTCAGTGAGCGCCCACCCTGCATAGGGCTCCTCGATCAGGAGGTCGTCCCGATACAATGCCAGCGCCTCCATCAGCCGCTCCCGGCGCTCTGCCGAGGCGGTGGACCGCCCAGCCATCTCCAGCAGGTCCTCAAAAGCCCAGACGTCCACCCACAGCGGGGCCTCGGGGACCACGGCGTAGCCCGGAGGCTGAGCGCGGATATACCGCGAGGCGCGAGGCGGCCGACCCGGCTCCAGGGCCCGGCGTAGGGCGTGGACCGTGCTGCGCAGGGTGATGGCCGCCCGCTGGGGATCGGCCCGCGGCCAGAGCCAGTCCAGGAGCTGATCTGCTGGCACTGGCTTGCCCCGGGCCAGGAGCAGGATCTGGAACAACTGCTTGGCCCTCCGGGTGAACCAGTCGGCTTCCGGGATAGGCTGATCCCCTCGCCATACCTCGAAACGACCGAACATCCGAACGCGCAGCATCTCCCACCTCGCTCACGAACCCAAGGCACGCGTCCTGGCTCCAAGCGATCGAACACGGAGGAGCGCGATCCAGACCGGCAGGCCCATGGCGAAGAACGCCGCGATGGCCAGGGCCTGCATCAGCGGATCCGCCTGGAGGTTCAGGAGAGGATAGAAGACAAAAGCGGCGCCGGCGATGGCATACGCCACGACCGCCTTCACCATAGGGGCTGGAGAGGAGGCTGGGGACGGCCAGCGACGGGAGATCCCAAGGTAAAGCCCGTTGATCAGCGGCATCGCCATCATCCGGCCAATGAAATTCCGAGCGGGGACCCCGAAGTGCGGTCAGTGTAGGCGTAAGGGCTGTAGATCCAGCCGGTCGCCATCCCCACCGCCTCCATCGTCAGGCCTGACCCAACCGTTAGACCCAGGAGGAGCGGCGCTCGGCGCTGGCCCAGGGCGGAGAGCGCATGGGCGAAGGCGAACCCCTACTGCCGAAGGGCGTTTGGCGGCATCGACCAGAAGGGATTCGGCCATCCCCAAGCCCTGGCTGCCAGATGGTAAAGGGTCACCGCGCCGAAAGCGATCCGCCGGAACCTTGGCATGCCTCTGCCTCGATCCATTGTCGAAGGATCTCCCGGGCCTGAAGGGCAGCGCGCGCCCGATGGCTGATCCGGTTTTTGACCTCCATGGGGAGCTCGGCCATTGTCTTGCCGAGCTCCGGGACGTAAAAGATCGGGTCATAGCCGAAGCCAAAGGCCCCTCGGGGCTCGAAGGCGATGTAGCCCTCGACGCGCCCCTCCACCAGCGCCGGTGCCTCCCCCGGCCGGGCCATGGCGATCACGCATCGGAAGCGGGCTGTCCGCTGGG
>JAGHYO010000368.1 GCA_017743605.1 Thermoflexus sp.
GAGGAGAGGAGGACTGGAAGAAATACACGGATATGCCTGTCTACTTCCTCCCCTGGACCATCGGGACCATGATCCTGGGCTACCGGGCCGATCTCTTCAAAGAGGCGGGCATTGTGGACGCCAACGGCAACCCCAAAGCTCCGGAGACCTGGGACGAGTTCCTGGCCGCGGCCAAGAAGCTCACCGTCGACACGAACGGCGACGGCAAGATCGACCGCTACGGGGTAGGCTGGTATGCAGGCCGCATCAGCGACGGCATCACCCAGCAATGGTTGAACTTCCACGGTTCCTTCGGCCCCCGCCTCTGGGACGAGAAAACATGGACCGCCCAGGGGATCATCAATTCGCCTCAGGCCGCCGCCGCCTGCGAGTTCTTCGCCAGCTTCAACCTTAAGGAGCGCGTAGTCGACCCCGGCACCGCCAACTGGTTCGTGGACGAGCTCCTCAACGGCGCCTTCACCGATAAATACGCAATGAACTTCACCTGGGTGAGCTTCGCCGGGGCCATGGATAACCCTCAGATATCCCAGACGGCGGGCAGGTGGGCCTATGCGCCCATGCCATGCTACATGGACCCGGCCACCGGTCAGAAGCGGTGCTCAGCCACTTACGGCTCTCAGGGCATTGCCATCAACAAGCATTCCAAGAACAAGGAGGCCGCTTGGAAGTATTTGGAGTGGCTCATCAGCTATGATACCCAGAAGAAGCTGATCGATGACCCGCGGGCCGGCTTCGCCAGCGCCCGGCAGGATCTCTTTGACTACCAGACCCAGACCCCCGGCACGGCCCGCTGGGCCTCCCTGAAGAGCATCACCGGCGGCTGGGGCTTCGACGTCTGGACGATCCCTGAATACGGCCAGCTACTGGACATCCAGCAAAATTATCTGAACCTGGCTTACATCGGAGCCATCTCCTGCAAGCAGGCACTGGACCAGATCGCGCTGCTCCAGCAGCGGATCCTGGACACCAGCCCCTTTAACCCCAAGAACGGCGGGAAGATCGTCTTCGGACGATAAGCAGGCGAATTAACTGCAGCGGAGGGGGGCTTCAGCCCCCCTCCGCTGGATCGGATGCTCAGGCCAAAAGTAGGAGGAACAACAATGATCGCCTCGCTGGATGTTCGAAGCCTGACCCTGGAGCAGCTGGCAAAGACCATCGACCACTCGCTGTTGCGCCCGGAGCTCACTGATGAAGAGGTGCGGGCGGGTATCGAGCTGGCCAAGCGATACGGCGTGGCCGCCGTCTGTGTCAAGCCATGCCATGTGCGCATGGCCGCGGAGCTCCTCGCCGGCACCGACGTAAAGGTCTGCACGGTGATCGGCTTCCCCCACGGGAGCCAGACCACCGCGGTCAAGGTCTACGAGGCGCAAGAGGCGGTGGCTAACGGCGCTACGGAGCTGGATATGGTGATCAATATCGGCAAGCTCCGTTCAGGGGACGATGAGTATGTCCTTCATGACATCCGCGCTGTGGTCGAGGCCGTCAGGGGCCAGGCCATTGTGAAGGTGATCCTCGAGAACGCCTACCTCACCGATGAACAGAAAGTGCGGGGCTGCCGCCTGGCCGAGGCCGCGGGGGCCGCTTTCGTGAAAACCTCGACGGGCTTCGCCCCCAGCGGCTGCACCGTGGAAGACATCCGCCTGATGCGCGCAGCGGTCGGTCCCCATGTCCAAATTAAGGCCGCCCACGGCATTCGCACCCTGGAGCAAGCCATGGCGGTCCTGGAGGCCGGTGCCACCCGCATCGGCGCCACCGCCACCGCCCAGATCTTGGAGGCCTTCAAAGCCCGGCAGGGTGGGACCAGCCCCATTTCCGGCTGATCCCTCCACTCCAGGAGGTCTCTATGGCGATCCGAGCAGCTGTTGTTGGAACTGGTTTCATCGGGCCGGTCCATGTGGAGGCGCTGCAACGGATCGGCGTGGAAGTGGTCGGCCTGTGCAGCTCCCATCCCGACCGGGCCCAGGCCAAGGCCCGCCGCCTGGGAGTCCCTAGAGTTTATTCGACCTACGAGGAGCTGCTGGCCGATCCGTTGGTGGAGGTGGTGCACATCGCCACCCCCAATGCCCTTCATTACCCTCAGGCCCGTGCCGCCCTCCTCGCCGGCAAGCACGTGGTCTGTGAGAAACCCCTGGCGATGAACACCCGCGAGTCTGCCGAGCTGGTCGAGCTCGCCGAGCGATCCGGCCTTGTTCACGCTGTATGCTACAACATCCGCTTCTACCCCATGGTCCAGCAAGCTCGGGCTCTCATCCGGGACGGCGCGCTGGGAGATCTCCGCCTCATCCACGGCTCCTACCTCCAGGACTGGCTGCTGCTGGAGACCGATTGGAACTGGCGGCTGATCCCCGAGCTGGCCGGTGAGACCCGAGCGGTCGGGGACATCGGCTCCCACTGGATCGACCTCATGGTCTTCCTGAGCGGACGCCGGGTGGAACGGGTTTTCGCTGACATGGCCACCTTCCTGCCTGTCCGCAAGCGCCCTCGCAAGCCGGTGGAAACTTTCGAGACCAAGGGGCTGCAAGCCGAGGATTACGTGGAGGAACCCATCCGCACCGAGGATTACGCGACGATTCTACTGCATTTCGAGGGCGGGGTGCGAGGCGTCCTCACCGTCTCCCAGATCTCCCCTGGCCGCAAGAACCGCCTCTGGTTTGAGATCGACGGCGCCCGCGGCGCCGTGGCTTGGGACAGTGAGGAGCCCAACGCCCTGTGGGTAGGACATCGAGACCAGCCCAACCAGTGGTGGATCAAGGACCCTGCCTTGATGGACGCATCAGCCCGCCCATGGGCGGATTATCCGGGTGGCCACACCGAGGGATACCCGGACACTTTCAAGATGCTCTTCCGAGCCGTCTACGCCCGGATCGCCGATCCAACGACGCCA
>JAGHYO010000369.1 GCA_017743605.1 Thermoflexus sp.
GCCGGAGTAATCCCCCCGCAGGATCAGGATCCGCTCGCCCTCCCGCACCCGCAGGGCCTCCTTCCGCCGGGCCCGGAGCAACCCGCCGTCGATCCCCCGCAGGCCGATGGCCGGGACGCCGCGCCGGTGGAGGGCGGCCACCAGATGGGCGTTCGCCCGGCCGTAGGCCATCAGCAGGATGTCCCGGGTGCGGGCGTCGGTGTATCGGCTGGTGAAGCCCGAGGCCGAGGTGATGTAGCGGGGCGGATGGCCCAGGGCCTCCCCCAGCGCGTCGGCCTCGGCCGAGATCCCGTGGACCAGCACCCAGCGCCGGCCCTCCCGGGCCCAGGCGGCCAGCTCCTCCAGCACCGCCTCCGCGTTCACCGCCGCGTTCCCTCCCAGCTTGATCACCCACATCCTTCCGCCTCCCCTCACGCGGGATACACGGGGATCAGATCCAGGCCGGCCGTCTCCGGCCAGCCCATGGCGATGTTGAGGGACTGGACGGCGGAGCCCGCCGCGCCTTTCATCAGGTTGTCCAGGGCGCACAGGGCCACGATCCGTCCCGTCTCCTCCTCCACCGCGAACCCGACGTCCGCGAAGTTGCTCCCCACCACCGCCTTGGGATCCGGCAGCCGGTGCACGCCCTGTCGATCCTTCACCAGGCGGATGAAGGGCTCCTCGCCGTAAGCGGCCCGGTAGATCCGCCACAGCTCCGGCTCGGCGATGCGATCCCGGGGCCAGGCGTGGGCGATCGCCAGCACCCCCCGCACGGCGTCCACGGCGGTGAGGGAGAGGACCACCCCCTCGCGGCCGAGGGCCTGGCGGACCTCGGCGGTGTGCCGGTGCTGGATAGGGGCGTAGGGGCGGATCGCCCCGTGGCGTTCCGGGTGATGGGAGCCCGGGTTCGGCTCGCGCCCGGCCTCCGAGGAAGCGGCCTGGATGTCCACGATCACCGGCCGCTCCGGGTCGAGCAGGTCGGCCCGGACCAGGGGCCAGAGGGCCAGGATGGCGGCGGTCGCGTTGCAGCCGACCCCGCTGATGGCGCGGGCCCCGCGCAGCTCCGCCCGGTAGCGCTCCGGCAGGCCGTAGACGAAGCGGGACAGCCACTCCGGATGGGGATGGGGATGGCCATACCAGCGGGCGTAGTCCTCCGGCCGGCGGAGCCGGAAATCGGCGGAGAGGTCCACGAGGACAGGAGCCAGGGCCGCGAAGGCCTCGATGCGGGGCGCCACCTGGCCATGGGGGAGGGCGATGAAGAGGATGTCGCAGGGCTTCAGATCCGCCATGCGGCAGAACGTCAGCCCCGTCGCCTTGCGCAGGTGCGGGTGCACGCGATGCACCGGCTCCCCGGCATGGGACTCCGAGGTGACCTGGGCGATCTCCACGTAAGGATGCCGGAGCAGCAGGCGCAGCAGCTCCCCGCCCACGTATCCCGAGGCGCCTACGATGCTGACGCGGACCCGTTCCATTGCCCGACCTCCTGGGGAAGGGCGCGGTGAGCTGCGGCCCAGCCCTCCCGGGCCACCCGGAGCACAAAGTCCGCCACCGCCCCCGGGATGTCCACCCCGGTGGGCTCCACGGAGTTGCGGAACTCCATGGAGTGGTTGATCTCGTTGACCAGCAGCCCCCGCTGCGGATCCTCGAAGAGGTCCAGGGCCAGCACCCCGCCGCCGACTGCGGCCGCGGCCCGGGCGCAGAGCGCCGCCAGCTCCGGGGTGATGGGGCAGTTGAGGGCGCGCCCGCCCCGGGCCGTGTTGGTGATCCAGTGCGCCGAGGTCCGGTAGATCGCGGCGACCGTCTCCCCGCCCACCACGAAGGCCCGGATGTCCCGCCCCGGCTTGGGGATGTATTCCTGGATGTAGTAGACGCCGTGGGCGAAGCCCCCCAGGGTCTCCTTGTGCTCCAGGAGGGCCTCCGCGGCGTCGCGATCGTTCACCCGGGCCAGCAGCCGGCCCCAGGAGCCCAGCACCGGCTTCAGGACCACCGGGTAGCCCATCTCCTCGATGGCCTGCAGGGCGCCTTCGGGGGAGAAGGCGACCTTCACCCGAGGGGTGGGGATCCCGGCCCGGACCAGAGCGGCGGTGGTGAGGAGCTTGTCGGAGCAGGTGTGGATCACCGCGGAGGGGTTGATCACCGGCAGCCCCAGGTCTTCCAGCAGCCGGGCGGCGTGGAAGGCCTGCCAGTGGCTGAGGGAGCGCATCAGCACGGCGTCGAACCGGCGCCAGCGCTCCCCTGCGCCGACCTCCAGGACGGCGGAGCGATCGTGGAGGACCTCGACCTCCGCCCCCCGGCGTCGGAGCGCCTCCAGCAGCCACTTCTCCTCCGTGCGCACCAGCGAGCAGAATATGGCGATCCGCATCGCTCACTCCCCCCAGTCCTCTTCCACCTGGGGCGCCCGGTCGAGGGTCAGCGGGGAGAGGGAGACCACCTCCAGGGCGGTCCCGCACTCGGGGCAGGTGAGGAACTCGTGGAGCATGACGTCCTCCCGCAGCGGCACGCCGGCCGCGCACTCCGGACACATCGCCTGGGCCATCGCGCACCTCCTTCGCCTGGGTTTGGGGCAAAAAGAAAACCCCCAGGCCACCGGACGGCAGCCTGGGGGCGAGGATCCTGACGGATGAGAAAGCCGCTACGTCAGGACCGGACTACCGTCCGGGCCTGGAGGCGCAGCGGCTTTTTTGATGCACACGATCCACAGCGTTCGGCGTTCCATGGAGCAGGGGCGGCTCCCTCAGTTTGGCTCTAAATATATCCGGGTTTTCGATTTTGTCAAGGGGGCCCGGCGCGCGGGGGTGTGTCCCAAGATCGTAGGACAACTGCTTGCAGTTGTCCTACAAGGCGGCCGGGCCCGACAAAATCAGGACACACCCGCGCGCGGCGCCGGGG
>JAGHYO010000370.1 GCA_017743605.1 Thermoflexus sp.
GCGGCGAAAGCCGCTCCTACAGAGATCGATCTTTGGTAGGAGGGGCTTTCGCCCCGACCTCCGTCTTCGAGACGGCAACGTTGCGGCGAAAGCTGCTCCTACCACATCGATCTTTCTGGTAGGAGGGTCTTTCGCCCCGAACCCTGTCTTCAATGCTCGCAAGGTCGCGGCGGAGGCTGCTCCTACGGAAAATCAATGACTGTAGGAGGGGCTTTGGCCCCGAAAGGAGGGAAGATGCAACGCTTGATCCGGCGGACGAGGCCTGCGGACCTCTGGACGCCCATCGGGTTCTACCGAGCCCTGAGCCCGGAGGGGCCCTCGTTCCCCTTCGAGAGCGTGGAGGGCGAGGCCGATCTGGCCCGCTCTTCGTTCATCGGCCGGATGCCCCGCTGCATCTACCGGGTGGACGGATGGCGGATGGAGGATCGCGTGCCGGAGGGATGCCGGACCTATGATCTGCGTCGGGTTCACCCCTTCGCGCTGTGGCGGGAGGCCTTGGAGGCACTGACCCCGGAGGCCGCTCTGGAGCCCCTCCCCTGCTTCATCGGGGGGCTGGCGGGCTACCTGGGCTATGAGATGGCCGCCCTCTTCGACCGCGTGCCCTGCACCCCCAGGGACGCCCTGGCCTTCCCAGACGCTATCCTGATGCAGGTGGAGGCCCTGCTGGCCTTCGATCACGTCACCCAGACCCTCTCCCTGTTCGCCCTGGCCGAGCCGGAGGCCGAGGGCGAGGCTGCGGCGCGCCGGGCGGCCCTGGAGGGCCGCCTTCAGGATCCGGCGTCAGCCTCGTCCACCATAACGTCCGCCTCTACCTCTGGGGCTTCTTGGGAGACCCGGGCGGCCCAGGCGTGCATCGCCGTGGGCGACGCCTTCCAGATCGTCCTCGCTCGCCGCTGGGGCTGTCCCATCGCGGTCCTGCCCTTTGTCATCTACTGGACGCTGCAGCGCCTGAACCCTTCCCCTGATCTTTTCTTCTTGCACTTGCTGGGTCGGAGGCGGAACGGGGAGGACCTAGTGCTGATCAGCGCCTCCCCAGAGATGCTGGTGCGGGTGGAAGGCGGGGAGGCCGCCGTTCGACCCATCGCCGGTACACGCCCCCGCAGCTGCCCTCTGGAGGAGGATCGAGCCCTGGGGCAGGAGCCGTAGGCCGACCCCAAGGAGCGGGTGGGGCACGTGATGCAGGTGGATCTGGGTTGCGACGATGTGGGAAGGGTGTGCGACTACGGGACGGTGCGAGTGGAGGAGTTCGTGGTCGTGGAACGCGATTCCAACGTGATGCATCTGGTCTTCGCAGTGCGGGAGCAGCTGCGGCCGGGTTGCGACGCCCTTGACGCGCCGGCGGCCGCCTTCCCGGCGGGAACCGTCTCCGGAGCCCCCAAGGTCCGGGCGATGGAGATCATCGCCGCGCTGGAGGGAGAGGCGCGAGGGCCCTATGCTAAGGGGGCGATTTTGACCCCCAGGGGAACGCCGACTGTTGCATCCCCATCTGCGCGGTGATGGTGCGGGGAGAGGCCGCGATGGTGCGGGCCGGCGCCGGGGTGATGGCAGATTCCATCCCTGAGCGAGAGGAGGAGGAAACCCGCGGCAAAGCCCGGGCGATGCCGTTGGCCGTCGATATGAGCCACAAAGCGAACGGGCGCTGAGGACGAAAGGAGATCGTGATGCTGCTCGTGATCGACAACTACGATTCCTTCACTTACAACCTGGTCCAGATCCTGGGGCAGCTGCTCCGGGAGGCCGGGCGCGCGGACGTGCCCCTCCAGGTGGTCCGCAACGACGCGGTGGACCTGGAGGATGTGATGGCGATGGGGCCTTCGGCAGTGGTGATCTCGCCGGGGCCGGGGCGGCCGGAGGAGGCCGGCATCACCATCCCGGTGATCCGGGCCCTCAGCGGCCGGACGCCGCTTCTGGGCGTCTGCCTGGGCCATCAGGCCATCGCCGCCGCCTTCGGCGGTCGCGTGGTGCGGGCGTGGCGGCTGATGCACGGCAAGGCCTCGCCGGTCCTCCACCAGGGCGACGCCCTCTTCGCCGGGCTGACCAATCCTTTCATGGCCGGCCGCTATCACTCCCTCTTGGTTGCCGATCCGCTCCCAGAGCCCTTAGTGGTCACTGCCCGCACCCCCGAGGGGGAGATCATGGCGCTGCGTCACCGTCACCATCTCACCTTTGGGATCCAGTTCCACCCCGAGTCGGTCCTCACCCCGGAGGGCGTGCGGTTGCTGCGGAACTTCCTGTGGATCGCCGGATACCTGGGTCCGGTGCAGGCGATGTCCTCTTCTGATTCCTGAGCGAGAAAGGAAGTTCGCGATGGTCCGGGAGGCAATTGCCGAGCTAGTGCGACGGGGGGATCTCGCCCTGGAGGAGGCTGAGGCGGCGATGGGGGCGATCATGCAAGGGGAGGCCACCTCGGCTTAGATCGGAGCCTTCCTCATCGCCCTGCAGATGGAAGGGGAGACTGTCCCAGAGATCGTGGGGCGCGCGCGGGCGATGCAGCGGGTGCCCTACGGAGGGGTCGCAGTGGACACCTGCGGCACCGGCGGCGACGGGGCCCGCACCTTCAACCTCTCGACGGCCGCGGCCTTCGTCGTTGCCAGGGCGGGAGTGCCAGTGGCCAGACACGGCAACCGGACGGTCTCCAGCCCCAGCGGCAGCGCCGATCTCCTGGCCGCCCCGGGCGCGGCCCTCACCCTGACCCCTGAGCAGGCCGCCCGCGCCCTGCGGGAGGTCCGCTTCGCCTTTCTCTTCGCCCCCGCCTTCCACCCGGCGATGAAGCATGCCATCGGCCCCCGCCGCGAGATCGGCGTCCGTACCGTCTTCAACATCCTGGGCCCCCTCTGCAACC
>JAGHYO010000371.1 GCA_017743605.1 Thermoflexus sp.
CCTTCACACCCCCCGCCCCCCGCTTTCGCCCCGGCCTGCGGGTCCGGCATCCGCGCTTCGGCGAGGGGCTGGTGGTGGAGTGCCGGCCCATCGGCGCGGATGAGGAGGTAGTGGTGATGTTCGAGGAAGCAGGCCTCAAGCGGCTGCTGGCCTCCTTCGCCGGGCTGGAGATCCTCTCTTGAGGGAGCCGGAGGGGGGGCGGGATTATCCCCTTCGCGCGCGCTGCTTGCGGTCGAAATCGCAGTCACGGCGCACCGGGCACAGGTCGCAGCGGGGCCGCTGGGCTTTGCAGATCTCCCGGCCGTGGTGGATCAGCAACAGATGAAAAGGGAGATAGCGCGCTGGGGGAACCAAGGCCTCCATCCAGGCGTGGGCCCGCTCCGCCGACATCCCCTCCGGGATCAGCCCGAGCCGCGTCCCCACGCGATGCACGTGCGTGTCCACCGGGAAGGCTGGCTTCCCCAGCGAAAAAAGAAGCACGATGGCTGCCGTCTTCGGGCCCACGCCGTTCAAGCGCCGCAGGTAAGCCTTCGCCTCCTCCACCGGCCAGTCGGCGAGGAAATCCAGCGACAGCTCCCCGCGCTCCTCGGTGATCCGGCGCAGGATCGCCTGGATCCGCGGGGCTTTCTGAGCGGCCAGGCCCGCCGGGCGGATGGCTTCCTCCACCGCCTCCACGGGCGCGTCCCGCACCGCCTCCCAGGTGGGGAAGCGCTCCCGCAGCCGCTTAAAGCCCCGCCAGCTGTTCGCATCGCTGGTGTTCTGAGAGAGGATGGTCAGGACAAGCTCCGAAAGGGGGTCCAGATGCCAGCGGGCCGGGATCCCGTAATAGGCCTCTAGGGCCCGATCGATCCGCTCCGCTTTCCGGCGCAGCGCTGCCCGGGGTCGCTCCATTCCCTCTCCTCCAGCGGATGGCGCGGGTTAGGGCGCTGCATCTCCAAACCAGGCTTGCAGGCGCTCGGCCTCGAAGCGCTTCTTCTCCTCCAGATAGTGGGGCGAGGGCTCGTTCATCTCGATCTCCGGCGCCGGCTCGACGAAGAAACGGCCGCGCACTCGCATCGCCTGCCCCTGGCCCAGCTCCAGATAACAGAAGCCCTCGCCGGAGAAGGAGGCCTCCGGCTCCCGCCCTGCGAAAACGGCCGCGATCCGCTCCGCCACCACCTCCCCCTCGGCCTCGGCGAAGACCCCCGCCTTGGGCAGCGGCATGCCGTTGGGAAGGAGGATCTCGGTAATGTCCCCGATGGCGTAAACCCCGGGGAAGCGGGTCTCCAGGGTGCGCGGGTGCACCCGCACCCAGGCGCTGCCGTCGGTCAGGCCGCTGCGGACCACCGCCTCCGGGCAGCGGTGAGGGGGGACACCGAGAAGCAGGTCGAAGGGCCGCCGCTGCTCCCCAAAGACCACGGCCCCGGCCTCCACCGCCGTGGCCTTGTGGTTCGGGAGGAAATCGATTCCGCGCTCGGCCAGGCGCCCCTCCAGCACCGAGCATCCAGCCGCCCCCAAGACGGGAAGGGACATCGGTTGCGGGGTGAAGACGGAGATGCGCGCCCGGACGCCATGGGCCTCAAAGAAATCCTGGAGGAGGAAGGCCATCTCGTAAGGGGCCGGCGGGCACTTGTAAGGCGCGCCGAAAATGCCGATCATCACCTGGCCGCCGCGGAAGGCGCGCACTGCCTCCATCGCCCGGGGGATCTCCTCGGGGTCGTAGACGTTGAGGGCGCGTTCCCGGAAGCCCGGGATCATCTCCGGGGCCAGCTCCGCCCCCAGGGCCACCACCATCGCGTCCCCCTCCCAGCGCCGGCCATCCACCTCCACCGCCCGGTTCGCTGGGTCCACGGCAGTGATGATGCCGGGGAGAACGCAGATGCCGAAGCGCTCGAGAGCCTGGAGCGGACGACGTCCTTCCTCGAGGGTGCCCCGACCCATCATGGCCCACGTCTTGCGCAGGCCCAGCATGAAGTAGGCCCGTCGCTCCACCACCACGATCTCGTCCTCCGGGGAGAGCCGCCGCCGCAGGGCGTGGGCGGCGGCCACCCCGCCGAACCCGCCTCCTAAGATCAGCACCCGTCGCATCGCCTCCCTCCGCCTGGCATGCTCTCTATGGTCTACGGGGAAGTTTACCCGGGAAGACCGCAGGCCTGCCACTGTTCCGCCGCCATCGCGGCGATCGACTCGGCCTCCTGCTCCAGACGCACCCCGGCGTATCAACGGGTGAGATCGTCGCGCAGATACGCCCACAAGAATCCCAGCATCCCCCGCTCCCGCCGCTGGCGCAAATGGGCCAGCTCGTGGACCAGCGGGCGGAACCCCGAGAGGCGGTTAGGAGGCCAGTGCGCAGGGTCAATGAAAATGAGCTGGCCCAGGGTCACAGCCGCCGGATCCACGCATGGGATCAGGTCGGGGGTCGCGCGCAGGATCAGACGGGCCAGGGAAGTCCCCGCGTGCAGACACGCTCGCTCGAGATCGGGCTCTGGCAGCCAGGCCCCCGCCCGCTCCCGCAGCTGGGCCTATACGCGCTGCGGGAGCGGGCCGCAATAGATCAGCGTTCGCAGGCTTTAATGAGGGATTAAGAATCAGTGTGTTCGGGAAGCGATCCTCACGTCTTGGGGGAAAGGTCACCGCCATGGGATCTGGGTGGGCTGGAGCCATTCAGCCTGCTCGGATGGGCCAGCCAAGACAAGGGGGATCAGGCCTCTTCCGACTCTGGCCCCTCCTCGGGGATCTCTTCAGGAGGGAGGGCCCTCCCGTCCTGCAGCCACCACACCCCACGATCCCGGGCCATCCGCCGGGCCGGGACCGTCAATTCCTTCGCCGCCACCACCGGAATCACCT
>JAGHYO010000372.1 GCA_017743605.1 Thermoflexus sp.
TCCTTCCCCATCTCCGTCGCCCTCCCCCACATCCTCGCCACTTGCATGTGATCCAGGAGTGATAGAGACCATCGAGCGAGCCGACTATGCTTAAGAGGACTGTCTGCCGGGCCGTGGGAGGCTGGAGCGGCCGAACGCCGCCCGGGGAGATGCAGCCCCGGAGGCCCGGCGTCAGGCAGATCGCCTGCGATAGGCCGCCCAGGCCAGTGGGGCTACCCTCACCGATGTCCGCTGGGAGATCGGCTCGCGTGCAGTCCTCCGCCCGCCCCGGACCCAACCTGCCTGAGATGCGGACCGAGGAAACGTAGGTCTACGTGGCCACGCTCAACTGTCCCCTAAGACGGACAGTGACAGCAGAGCGGATCGTCACCTGCCCGAGTGAGATCTATTGGCTGGCCGCTCGGAAAGGGGGGGCGGCGGATCCTCCGCTGGACGCCAGCGGCAGGCTTCCTTCAGCAGCACTGGCGCTGTCCGTAGCCGGCCTGCCCTTCCAGCGCAGCAGCCACAGGCCGTTGAGGACCACCAGCAAGGTGCTCCCTTCATGACCCACTACCGCCAGGGTCAACGGAAGCCCGACGCCGAAGGTGAGCAGAACCAGAAGAGCGATCACCCCGCTGGCGAAGACCAAGTTCTGCCACACCGTCCGCACGGCGGCGCGGGCCAGCGCGATGGCCTCCGCCACCCGTCGCAGGTCATCCTGCAGCAGGACCACATCGGCGGACTCGATGGCCACGTCGCTGCCCATCCGCCCCATGGCGATCCCGACGGAGGCTGCGGCCAGGGCGGGGGCATCGTTGACCCCATCCCCCACCATTGCCACGGGCCCGATCTCGCGGGCCAGGGCCCGGATCCGCTCCATCTTCTCCTCGGGCAGAAGCCCTGCCTCAAAGCGGGCGATGCCCACCGCCCCGGCCACGGCCCGGGCGACGGCAGGATGATCCCCGGTCAGCATCACCACCTCAACCCCCAGCCGTCGCAGCGCCTGAACGGCCTCGGCGGCCTCCGGCCGCACACAATCCGCCACCTCAATCACCCCCCGCCAGCGCCCATCGTAGACGAGCAGGGCCGTGCGGCCGGCCTGCTCTGCTGCCTTCAGGCACGTATGGACCTCCGGGGGCAGCACGATGCCCTCCCGCTGGAACAGACGCGGGGAGCCCACCCAGATCCAATCCCCGTTCCGCCGCCCGATCACCCCCAGGCCCGGACGAGCCTCCACCGCTCGGATCTCGGGCAGAGGGAGGCCCCGGGCGCGGGCTTCCTCCAGGATCGCCCGGGCGATAGGATGCTCCGAGCGGGCCTCCACCGCCGCCGCTAAACCCAGCACCTGGTCCGGCTCCGTCCCATGCAGGGCGTGGACGGCTTGCACCGCCACCCGGTTCTCCGTCAGCGTCCCCGTCTTATCCATCGCTACCACCCGTACGTGGGCCAGGGCTTCGAGGGCCATCCCTCCTTTAAACAGCAACCCCCGGCGGGCCCCGGCGGCGATCGCCGAGAGGAAGGCCGCAGGCGTGCTGATCACCAGCGCGCACGGCGAGGCCACCACCAGGAGGGTCATCGCGCGATAGAAGGATCGATCGAAGGGCTCCCCGAACAGCCCAGAGACGAGGAAGGTAAGGATCGCCCCGCCCATCACCGCCCAGATGTAGCGCTGCTCGAACCGATCGATGGCCTGCTGGGCGCGAGCCCGCTGAGCCTGGGCTGCTTCCACCAGCTGGATGATGCGGGCCAGCATCGTGTCCGAAGCCGGGCGCGTTGCCTCGATCTCCAGTGCCCCATAGCCGTTCAGCGTGCCCCCGAAGACCGGGTCCCCAGGCCCTTTGGGGACCGGGATGGGTTCCCCAGTGAGCATGGACTCATCGATCGCGGAACAACCCGCCATCACCTGCCCGTCCGCCGGGATCCTCTCCCCCGGCCGGACCAGCAGGCGATCCCCAACCTGGATCTCCTCCACGGGGATCTGCTCCTCCCGCCCTTCCCGCAGGCGGCGGGCCATGGCCGGACGCAGGTCCATCAACTTGCGGATCGCCTGGCGGGTTCGCTCCATGGCCATGGTCTGCAGGGCGTTAGAGAGGCAGAAGAGGAAAAGCAGTGTGGCCCCCTCCTCGGCATGGCCGATGAGGGCCGCCCCCAGGGCAGAGAGGAGCATCGGCAGGTTGACATCGAGCCGCCTGTTGCACAGCGCCACCGCCCCATCGATTACGCCGTAGAAGCCTCCTGCGAAATAGGCGATGGCCCAGAAAGCTCCCGCGAGGTGTGGGGCCAGGAAACGGGCCAGCAGCCCTCCAAGGAGAGCCGCAAGGGTCACCCCCGCCAGGGGGAATTCAAGCCGGCGCTCCTCCAGCACCCAGCGGCGGATCCTCTGCCCCATCGCTTACGCCTCCGGGGATGCGGCAGTCTGCGCTTTGCGCTGGCACTCCGGGCACAGGCCGTAATACACCAGGCGGGCGCCCTTCAGGGCATAGCCGGAGCGGGCGGCCACCGTCCGATGCAGCGCCCGCACCGCCACGCCCTCGAGATCCTGCACCCGATGGCAGGAGAGACAGACCAGATTGATGTGGGGCTCTGTGTCCCCATCGTAATGCACCATCCCGTCCCCGGCGTCGCCCAGGGCGCTGACCAGGCCCAGGCGAACCAGGGCGTCCAGGGTTTTGTAAACCGTAGCCAGGCTCATGGTGGGGAACCGCCGGCGCAACCGGCGGTGGATCTCATAGGCGGTGGGATGGCTCCGGCTGGTCGCCAGCACCTCGCAGATGGCCACCCGCTGGGGCGTCAACCGCAGCCCGGACGCCCGCAGGCCCTCCAGCATCGCCTCCAGTCGCTCCCGC
>JAGHYO010000373.1 GCA_017743605.1 Thermoflexus sp.
TCGGCGGCGTGGTAGGCTTCCAGGTCGCGCGCGGTGGGGAGGCGGTAGCCCTTGCCCGGCCGGTCCGGATGATGCAACACCACGGCCATCATCCGCTGGCCGGCCTTCCCCTCGCGGAAGAGGCGGCGGGTGGTGTCGTCGTCGATGCTCCCCCCGCAGAGGGGGCATCGCACGTGCGCCCGGGTCACCGTGCCTTCCTCCGGGTCAAAGGAGATGGCCCGCCCCTCCACGATCTCCGCGTCCACCCGCCGGGCGGCCCGGTTGGGGACCAGGCGCAGGGCGATCTTCCGGTTGTCCTTCTTCGCCAGCCAGGTCTGGCGCATGAGGGGGATCTCGACGCCGCAGGACGGGTTCTGGCATGGCAGCGTGCGCGCCCAGATGTAGCCCACGGGGACGCTCCCGTCGGGGTCGGGGGGATAGAAAGGCTGGAGCTCCCGGCGGGCCTCCTCCAGCACCCACGCCCCCCAGGCGCGGACCGCGCGCAGGAGAGGGGATTCGTCCGGCCCTTCTTCCTCAAAGAGGGGGCGCGAGCTCCGTTCGCAGACCGGAAGGGGGAGGGCGGAAACCGAGTCCGGCTTCGCATACCGCTGGGGGTATTCCAGAACGCACTTCAGGATGAGGACGGCCACCGGGTTGTAGTCCAGCGCGTGCACCTCGCAACCCAGGCGGAGGGCCTCCAGGGGGATGGAGCCGCCGCCCGCGAAGGGGTCCAGGACGCGAGGGGGCCGTCCGCCGAAGGCTTCCCGGATGAGGGCGCGGGCCTTCTCCAGCTCCGGGTTCTCCCCCTGAACGGCCTCATAGGGGGCCAGGTCCCGCACCAGGCGGAGGAGGGCCTCCCGACGGTGGGGATCATCCGGGAGGAGGGCGGCCAGGGCGGTGGTGCGGGAGGCGGCCAGGGGCCGTCGGGCCCACCAGATGTGCAGGGTGGAGATGTGCCCGTGGCGGATGTTCTTCTCGCGAACGGACTCCTCCGAGACAGGCCGGATGGGGAAATCGACTTCGATGAGGCGCAGGTCGGGCATCCCCCTCCCTCCTTCTCCGGTCTTCGCTCATAGATTTTCCAGTTGGCGCACCCAACCGTCAAAATGCGGGCACCGTTCCCGGATCGCCGCAAGGCCGATCTGGCGGGCGATCATGGGCCCGTGCAACGGCTTGCGATATCCGGGGATGTGGCGGAGGATCCGCTCCGAGGGATGCGTCTGCGGCCCATCGTTGATCTCCTCGGGCTGAAGCCCTTGCACCTCCTGGGCCAGCTGGGAGGCTCCGTTCAAGTTCACATCGCGGAAAACCTCGATGATCTGCCTCGGATCCGCGAAGAGCAGGGCCTCGAACTCATGCAGGACCAGGAAGGGAAGGAAGCGAGGATGATCAATGTCCTGTCGGAAAGCGTCCTCCAGGAAGGCAACCTGCTGGGCCGGAGTGCCGCCCGACAAGCGGTTCTTGCCGGGGAAATCGTCAGGCAAACCATAGTAATCGATCATCGTGGTGACCTGGATGGCGCTGGAATCCCGCAATAGTCCCATGATGTCCCGTCTCACCGGCGCATAGGAGGTGATCCCGCCCTTGAAAGCAGCCCCGGACAGGGTGCGTTTGGTTTTTGCGAGGACAGGATGGAGGATGAGGCCTCTTGGAGATAGATGAGGGGCCAGGACATCCCGGATGAAGGTTTCTTCGGTCTGTCCTTCCACATATACGAACACCTTCCTCATCGAGCGGGCCGACCTCCGATCAGGTTTTTCTCCCAGAGATCCCCCAGCCCATAGTCTGCCAGCCATTGGCTGGTTTCCTCAGGGGAGAGGCGCCGGATCGATGAGGCTCCCTCCACACGATCGACGATCAGGAGATCCTCAGGAGAGAACTGGTTGACCAGCGTGACCGATTGGGTGGCCATGATGACCTGCGTGTGCTCCGCTGCGGAACGGACCATTTCCGCCAGCAGCACGATGGCGTAAGGGTGCAACCCCAGCTCCGGCTCGTCCAGGACGATGGTGGCGGGCATTTGATCGGGGGGCTGAAGGAAGAGCGTGGCCAGACAGATGAACCGGAGCGTGCCGTCGGAGAGGGTGTGGGGCCCAAACACCATGTCAGAACCCCGCTCTCGCCATTCCAGGCGGATCTTCTCCGGATTAAAGGGGGAAGGGCGCAGGACGAAATCTCCGAAGAAGGGGGCGGCCATGCGAATCGTCTCCACGATGTTGCGATAGGAAGCAGGAGCCGTCTCCCGCAGGCGGTAGAGATAAGCCGCCAGGTTAGAGGCATCCGGGCGCAGGAAGAGGTTGTCATGCAGGTCGCCGGTTTGCTTGACCTTGGCCGAATCGCTCGTGTCGTGGAAGTGATACAGCTGCCATGATTGCATGGCCTTCAGCACATGGAAGGCCACGGGATCCGAATCCGCCCACTTTGGGAGAAGGGACTCGGGATGGATCCAAGAAGAGACGGAGGCCTGGTAGGGTCGGCCGTAGCGGGCACGGTTGTGGAAATAGCATGCCTCCTCCGCGAAGACGAGGGTGTCCTCGGCCGTGGGGATCAGGGTGGCGACGTATCCGTTGGCCAGCGTTGTGTCCTGACGGAACCAGAGCTCCACACGCATCCGCTCGGTGGTTTTCCGCCCGTAATGCAAGAGCGAATCCGCCCCGCCGGATTGGGCCACATAGATCTGCAGGCCCTGAAGCGTCACCCGGTTCATCATCTGGAACAGCTGGATGAAGTTGGATTTGCCGGAGCCGTTGGGGCCGATGAGCACGTTGATCCGCTCCAGGGACAGGTCCAGCTCCCGGAAGGACTTGTATCCTTGAACCACAACCCGTTCCAGCATC
>JAGHYO010000374.1 GCA_017743605.1 Thermoflexus sp.
AGGCGGAGGAGCTGGCTTTCCTGAACCGTTTGGCCCTCCGGGCTAACCGCGCCCAGGATCTCTACGAGCTGTTTGCGAGCGTCCTCCCCGAGCTGGTCCAGCTGATGGGTGCGGATCGGGGAGCCGTCGCGCTGATCGCCTCCTCCGGCGATCACCTCGTCGTGGTGACGGAATACAACCCCGTCGGCACGCCTTCCGGCCTGGGCGAGCGCATCCCCATCCCGGACAACCCTTCCATGGCCTGGATCCTGCAGGAGCGCCGTCCCCTCGCGATCGAGGATGTGCAGACGGATCCCCGCATCGCTCCCGTGCGCGCGATGCTGAAGCGCGTCGGGGTGCGCTCCATGCTTCTGGTCCCTTTGTGGATCGGGGAGTGGATCGTGGGCACCCTGGGGATCGACTACGTCCGCGAGCCGCACGTGTTCACCCCGGAGGAGATCCGCCTGGCGGAAACCGCCGCCCATCAGCTGGCAGACGCCCTCAAACGCTTCCGGATGATCCACATCCTGCAGGCTCAGGCGGATCGGCTACACGTGCTGTATCAGACCGCCCGGGCGCTGGCGGAGCTTCAGGACCTGCCCGCTCTCCTGACCCGGGCCCTGGAGGAGATCCTGGCCCACCTCCCGGCTGACGGCGCCAGCGTCTACGTGGCGGATCCGGCGGATCCGGATGTGTTGCGCGCGGTAGTCGCGCTCGGGTATTCCACCGTGCCGATGGTTCGTCTTTCCTCTCAGGCGGCTGAGGAAACCATCACCGCCCAGATCGCGATCCGGGGCGAGCCGGTGTGGGTGGAGGAATGCGATCGATATCCTTATCCCCCGATCACCCGGCGGATCCTCATTCAGGAGGGGATCCGCAGCCACGCGGCCCTCCCGCTACGGCGGGGCGCCACGCTCCTCGGAGTGCTCCACGTGGTGTGGCGAAGGCCGCGGGCCATGGATCCGGAGACCCGGGATCTGCTGGAGAGCCTGGCGGATTTGCTGGCGACGGGGATCCACAGCGCCCGGGTGTTCGAGGCGCTGCAGCGAGCCCTGGCGCAGCGGGAGACGCTGAACCGGGCCCTGGAGGAGGCGCTGACGGCCCGGGAGCAGATGATCCAGAACGTCTCCCACGAGCTGCGCACCCCCCTCGCCGTGGCGCTGGGGTATCTGGAGCTGCTCGCGGAGGGCGCCCTCGGTCCGTTGAGCGCATCTCAGCAGGAAGCGGTGGCCATCGCCCGGGAGCGGCTGGGCCAGCTCCACCGCTATATTGAGCTCCTGCTCACCCTGCAAACCGTGCGGGGCGCTCCCCAGCTCCACCGGCCCCTGGATCTGCGTCGGCTGGTGGAGGCCGTCGCTCGTATGATCCGGGCGCGCCTGGATCCCGAAAAGAACCCCTTCGAAGTCCGGCTCCCGGCCGAGGCGGTGTGGGTGGTCGGGGACGCGGAAGCGCTGGCGCAGGCGATCGGAGAACTGCTGGACAACGCCTTCAAGTTCTCCCCTCCAGGCGGACGGGTGGAACTAGAGCTGGCCTCAGAGGGTGGGATCGCCCGGGTGATCATACGGGATGAGGGGATCGGGATTCCGATCGAGTCCCTCTCGCGGGTGGGGGAGCCGTTCTATCAGGTGGATGGAGGGACCACCCGGCGGTTCGGAGGGATGGGCATCGGGCTGGCGGTGGCCCGGAGCGTGGCGGAAGCCCACGGCGGCCGCCTGCGCCTGCACCCCCGCGCGCCGCGGGGCGTGGAAGCCGTCCTGGAGATCCCCCTCAGCGGATCTCCGGAGGGATCTGCCGCGTAAGAGGCGGGGAAGGGGGCGCCATCCGCATCCGACGGAGCCCGCGCAACAGCAGCAGCCCCTCCAGCCCGATCGCCAGGCTGTTGGCGAGGGCGGGTCCGGAAGGACCCAGGGCATGGGCGAAAAGAGGGGCCATCCCGAGATAGGCCGCCGTCCCGATGGCAGCCGCGGCGAGAGGCCGGAGGAAATCATGTCGGGCGTAGAAGGCCCGGGCGGCCAGCTCGGCGATGGTGTAGGTCAGCAGCCCGGGAGCGAACATCCGCAGCGCCGCCCCCACGGCTTCCACCGACGCCTCGCCGAAGGCGCCCCGGGCCAGCATCGTCCGCACCAGGGTCTCTCCGCCGAACCAGAGCGCCCCGCCGGCCAGGAGGCTGAGCCCCCCTGCGACCCGCAGGGTCCGGACCAGATCCTGCCGCAGGGCCTCCGGGTCGCCCCGGGCGGCGTGAGCGGAAAGGGTCGGGAGGAGCACCGTGGCCAGGCTGGTGCTGATGAGGGTCTGGGGGACCTGCATCAGGCGCCAGGCGTAGGCGAGGGCGGCCACCGCCCCGGGTGCCATGCCGCCCACCAGCCGATAGCCCCAGGCGATCTGAAAATACGCCAGGGCGACGATCAGGCCCCGCAGCAGGAGCAGGCGTCCCGCCTGCCGCAGGCCCGGATGCCGAAGGTCCACCGCCCAGGCCCAGGGCCAGCGGCGCAGCCCCGGCAGCAGGCTGAGGTTATGGAGAAAGGCCCCCAGGATCACCCCCCAGGCCAGCCCGACGATGCCCAGGGGGCCGGCCAGGGCCAGCGCCCCCAGGATCGGCCCGGCGTCCGCCAGCACCGAGCCCAGGGCCGGCCATGCGAAGCGGCGGGCAGTGTGGAGCACCGCCGTCAGCACCCCGCTGAGCCCGAAGAGCACCGTCCCGATCCAGAGGATCCGCAGCAAACGAATGGCCACCTCCTGTCCCTCAGGGGGAAGGCCGGGTCCGAAGACCCGGCGGACCCAGAAGCTGTCTCTTATACACATCT
>JAGHYO010000375.1 GCA_017743605.1 Thermoflexus sp.
AGGCCACGGCCAGCACCTGGGAGCCGCGGCAGATCCCCAGGATGGGCTTCCCCTGCGCCTGCGCGGCCTTCACCAGGGCGAACTCGAAAGCATCCCGCTCCGGGTCCACTCCGTCAGTCTGCGGGTGCCGGGAGGCGCCGTAGCGGGCGGGGTCGATGTCTCCGCCCCCAGTGAGCAGCACGCCCTCCACGCCTTCGACGCACGCTGGGGCCGCCTCCGGGGGGAGAGTGGGGAGCATCACTGGCAGTCCCCCTGCCTCCCACACCGCCCGTAGGTAAGCGGCCTCGGTCCCCATCTGCGGGCGGACCATGGGATCACGGCCGCGAAGGCCCCTCGTGGTCACACCGATCCGTGGCCGTCGCATCGGAGTTCCCTCCTGATCGATCCGGCAGCGCATAAAGGGTCTGTGCGTTGCGGCAAAGGATGGCTTCGGCCGCCGCCTCCGCCTCCACCGCCGTGAGATCTCCGTCCGCCACTGCTGCTTCCAGGACATCGCTCAGGATCCGCCGTCCCCAGTGTGCCCCCAAGTAGAACAGCTCAGGGATCAGGTGGGCATCTGTGGAGAAGAGGATCTTGCTGATCGGCGTCATCTCCAGGAAGGCGCGGACGGCGAAAGCCATCCCCGCCCGGCTCAGGAAGGGGATCGCCAGCCCCAGGTCCACATAGGCGTGGGGGTAGACGGCTGCCAGATACCCGGCCTCCCGGGTGTAAGGATAGGAGGCGTGGAGGAGCACAAGGGGAACACGGCGAAAGTCTGGATGTTCGAGCAGCGGGCGCAGATGAAGCGGATTGGCCCACCGTAGATCCAGATCTGGGTCTCCAAAGCCGGTGTGGAATTGGACCGGGAGGCCCCGGCGGGCGGCGGCCTCCAGGGTTCGCCAGACCACCCAGTCGTTCAGGGGTTTGTGAGCCAGCCGCAGGCGCTCTCCCCACTCCGCCTGCTGTCGCAGGGCGCGGAAGGCAGCCTGGGCGGCCTCGGGGTCTGGGGACTCAATCGCGAGCCCTGTCCGATAGGCGACGATGGTTTTGTAGCCGACCACCTCGGGATCGATGGCCTCGAGATCAGACCGGAAGGCTTCCTCGAAGGCTGACCAGGTAGGGGCCTCCGCGATCCGGCGCTCGGCCACGAACTCTGCCCGAAGCAATCGGTAGACGGGGGCGAAGCGGTTGTGCCAGGCCGTGGGCATCACCTGATCCGGCATGAAGCCGTCGTCCAGCAGGATGGCTTGGAGGCCCGCGGCCGCGAAGCAGCGCCGGGCTACCTCCTCGAACCCCAGCCGCTCCCGTGTCTCCAGAATGGACTCCAGCGTCGGCTCGCACCCCAAGAGCGCCGCGATCTCCCGCATGCTCCGGCGGAAGAAGATCGTCTCCCGCACGTGGTGGGTGACGACCTCCGCTGCATAGCCCTCGGTGAAGGCCGAGGGATAGGCGAAGGTGCGTGCGTGCTCCGGACGCAGCAGATTATGGGCGTGCTGATCTACGATGGGGATGGCAGACAGGTCCACCGTGCTCTCCTCAATAGCGCTCCAGAAGGATACGCACCTCCTCCTCATGAGGCAGATCCTTCATCGCCTCCCACTCCGCCCGCCGCACCGCCAGGTACGAGCGGGCCAGCTCCGGCCCCAGGGCCTGGAGCAAGACCTCATCTTGCTCCAGGGCAGCGATGGCCTCCCCCAGGCTCGTCGGCAGAGGCTGGATTCCCCGGGCGGCCCGTTCCGCCTCCGGGAGATCCGCCGGATCCACCTGAACCGGCTCGCCGGGGTCAAGCCCTTTCTCCAGGCCGTCCAACCCAGCAGCGATCACCGCCCCCAGGGCCAGGTAAGGGTTGCAAGAGGGATCCACGGTCTTCAGCTCGATGTGGGTGATGGGCCGACCGGCAGGGGGCTGGGGGACCCTCACCGCGGCCTCGCGGTTGCCGTAGCCCCAACAGGTGAAGGCCCCGCTCCAAAACCGCGGGCGGATTCGCTTAAAGGAGTTGGGGCTCGGGGTCGTGAAAGCCATCAGAGCAGGCAGATGCTGGAGAACGCCGGCGATGAATGCCCGGGCCTCAGCGGATAGAGCATTGGGATGGCGAGGGTCAGCCGTGCGGTTGCAATCGCCCTGCCATAAGCTGAAGTGAAGATGGGCGCCGCTGCCGGCTTTGTCCAGGAAGATCTTTGGGACGAAGGAAGCGGTGAGGCCGTGCCGACGGGCAACGGCCCGCACCGTCTCCCGGAAGATGATCTGGTTATCCGCCGCCCGCAGGGCCTCCGCATAGCGGATCGGCATCTCGAACTGGCCCGGGCCGGACTCCGCGTAGATCATTTCCGGGAGGACGCCCTGAGTCTCCAGGGCCGCGCTGACCTCTTCCAGCACCGACGCCATAGCGTCCAGTGCAGCGGTCTGAGCGAACACCGTGTGGTCGGCGGGAAGCAACCGATCCCCGTCCTGCCGAAGTAGATAGAACTCGTTCTCGAAGGCCGCCATGATACGCCATCCCTGCTGCCCAGCCCGCTCGATCATCCGGCGAAGGAACGAGCGCGGACAGTGAGGCCATGGCGCATCTCCCTCGTAGATGTCCGTGAACACGCGGGCGTGACCGGGAGCGTATGGCAAAGGGGTGAAAGTGGACCAGTCCGCCCGCATGTGGACCTCGCCGGCGGGGGTGAGCCCGGACCCGGAGGCGAGGGCGTCCATCATCACCGGGAGGGCTTGCTGGGCGGCGGCAATGCCCACTCCGGCTCCCTCCAGATAGTCCTCCAGGAAAGCCGTATGAACGGCCTTGGCCCGGATCAGACCTGCGTTGTCGCACCAGATGAAGCGAAC
>JAGHYO010000376.1 GCA_017743605.1 Thermoflexus sp.
GGACATCCGGCTCCCGGACCCCAACGGCTTCAAGGTGCGCGAGCGGATGCACGGCGCAGGCCTGCGGCAGCCCATCCTTATGCCCATGGCCCTGGACAAGGAAATGGATCGCGCGGCGAGCCTGGAGGCAGGGGCGGACGACAACGTGGCGAAATCCCACCGGTTTCAGGAGCGGACCGCTCAAGTGCAGGCCCGGCTGCGCCGGGCCTACGGGGAGCTGGCCCTGGCCGCCCGAGGGAGCGGATCCGTTTCGGGAACACGGAGGTGGACCTGGAGTCCCTCCAGGTGACCTAAGAGGCCGGCCTGTCCTCCTCACCCCCACCGAGGTTCCGCCCGCTTCGCTTCCGAAGTCGCCCACCCGAACTCACCTGTTCCTGCGAGGAGCCCCTCCACTCCGAGCGGCCCCGGCGGGCGGATCGGGGCGGGCATGGGGATCGGGATGGCGCCTCATCCGCGGCATCCCGATAGGGACCAGGACGCTGCGCCCCGTGGTGGTCAGAGACACGACCAAGATGGCTCTAACCTTTGCAGCGGCTGTAGGCGTGCGCCTCGGCATCCACCTGGCCACCCAGGGCACTGCCCTGCGTCCCATCGAGGCTCTTCGATACGAGTGAACCCTTATGGAACGGCGTGTTGTGGCGCTCGAGGCCAGCTGAAGGGATAATGAAAAACGGGCCGACGCCCCCATTCAGCCGCCACTCTCGCACATGCGCTCAGGGAGGAAGTCAGAATGAGCGATCCGGTGATGGTGATGGAGAGGGTGGAAAAGATCTACCGGCTGGGGAAGGTGGAGATCCCCGCCCTGCGCGGGGTCGACCTGGTGATCCGGCGTGGGGAGTTCGTGGCCATCATGGGGCCCTCCGGCTCCGGGAAGTCCACCCTGATGAACCTGCTGGGCTGTCTGGACACGCCCACCCGCGGCTGCTACATCCTAGAGGGCCAGGAGGTCTCCCGGCTCTCCGACGACCAGCTGGCGGAGATCCGCAACCGCAGGATCGGCTTTGTGTTCCAGACGTTTAATCTGCTCCCCCGGGCGACGGCCCTTCAGAACGTGGAGCTGCCGCTGATCTATCGGGGTGCCCGGGACCGGCGGTCTCGGGCCCAGGAGATGCTGGAGCTGGTCGGCCTGAGGGATCGTCTGCATCACCGGCCCAACGAGCTCTCCGGTGGGCAGCAGCAGCGGGTGGCCATCGCTCGGGCCCTAGTGACTGAGCCGGCGGTGATCCTCGCTGACGAGCCCACCGGCAACCTGGACTCGAGGACCGGCCGGGAGATCCTGGCCCTCTTCCAGCGCCTGAACCGGGAGCGCGGCATCACCCTGGTGATGGTGACCCACGATCCGCTCGTGGCCCGCCACGCGGAGCGCATCGTCCGCATCCAGGACGGCCTCATCGTCGGCGATGAGCCGGTCCCGCCCGAGGAACGCATCATTGAGGACGGCGCATAGGGAGGCCTGCCGTGGCGGCCCACGAACGCCGCTTCGATCCCTATAAGGGGGCGCTGGGGCTGGATCCCGCTCGCTGGGCGAAGTGGGATCCACCCCGCCTAGTTGTCGTCCTCCACCCGCTGCTCCGCGAGACGGCGGAGGATCTAGGGTGCGGGCCCGAGTTTTGGAACTTCCCCCTGACGGAGAGCGTGGGCCCGGATGGGATCGTTTAGGCCCTGGAGGTGAGGCTGGAGATGCTGAAGGCCCCGGCCAATCGACCGCCCCCACCCTGGGTGCGCCCTCTACGCTTAGAGCTTCCGCGCATCGAGCCGCTGGACGCCTCTGTGGACGCCGCGTGGGGGGCTTTCATCGTTCACGAAGCGGAATCCCTCGACGCGCCGATGGGGGGCTCTGCGAGGTCCTGCGGCCTGGCGGGCGGGGTTGCCGGACCGGCGGCCGGACGTGGTTCACGAGGAGGGGCCGCCGCGGGCTCACCTGCCGCCCCGGGAGCTCGTCCACCAGGCCCCGGAAGCCGCCGGTTTCCACATCCTCCCCATAGACTGGCGGCACAAGAACACCTATCCGATCCGGGCACCCCGACCTTCTCAGAGTTGAGCCGCTTTGCGGTTCGAATGTCTTGTCCGGGAGGTAAAAAGATGATTCCCACACGTCTCTTGCCCAGCGCGCTTCTGCTGCTCCTGATCGGCGGCCTGATGGCCGCCTGCGCGGCCCCGGCCCCGCCCGAAGCGCCTCCGACGGCCACGGCCATCCCCACGCCCGCTCCGAGCCTGGAGGTCACACCTCCGGCTGCGCCGGCGCCCACCCCCACAGCGGCCCCCTCTGAAGCGGCCGCGGGGGATCGCCTCACGTATGTGGTGATCTCGGAGGAAAGCGAGGCCCGCTACCGGGTGCGGGAGCAGCTGGTGGGGTTGGATCTGCCCAACGATGCGGTGGGGACCACCCGGGCCATCACCGGAGTGCTGGTCCTGAAGGGCGACCGGGTCGTCCCCGAGGCCTCGCGCTTCCAGGTAGACCTGCGCACGCTGACCAGCGATCAGGCGCGGCGGGATAACTTCATCCGGCGCAACACCCTGCAGGCCGACCGCTACCCGTATGCTGTCTTCGTCCCTCGAGAGACCCAGGGGTTGCCCTCCCCTCTTCCGACCTCGGGTGAGCACACCTTCCGGCTCGTTGGGGATCTGACGATCCGGGAGGCCACCCGTCCGGTGACCTGGGAAGTGACGGCACGGGTGGAGGGGGATCGCCTCATCGCCCAGGCGCGCACCCAGTTCACCTTCGCCGACTTCGGGCTGCAGCCACCTCGCGTGCCCGTGGTGCTGAGCTTGGATGAGACCATCCGGCTCGAGATGGACG
>JAGHYO010000377.1 GCA_017743605.1 Thermoflexus sp.
AGCTGGGCGTCGCGGATCTTGGCCTGCATCCGCTCGCTCCGGTCGTCCACCTCGACCCGTAGGTCAGCCGCTTGCAGCTTCGCCTCGACCTCCCGAGCGTAAGGGACGTGACGGTCGGTGATAGGGATGACCACCGCCTGGACCGGGGCCAGCCAGACCGGGAAGGCGCCGGCGTAGTGCTCGGTGAGGATGCCGATGAAGCGCTCGAAGGACCCGAAGATCGCCCGGTGGATCATCACCGGCCGCTTGGGCGTCCCATCCCGATCCATATACTCCAGCTCGAACCGCTCCGGCATCTGGAAATCCAGCTGCACCGTGGCCAGCTGCCAGGCGCGGCCGATGGCGTCCTTCACCTGGACGTCGATCTTGGGCCCGTAGAAGGCGCCCTCGCCTTCCTTCAGGCCGTATTCGATGCCCTGGCGCTCCAGGGCCTGGCGCAGGGCCTCCTCGGCGATCTCCCACAGCTTCGGGTCCCCCATGGCCTTGGGGGGCTTCGTGCTCAGGAAGAACTCCGGCTCGAAGTCGAAGATGCGGTAGAAGCTGTAGATCAGGTCCAGGACGCCGTCGATCTCCTCCAGGATCTGATCGGGCCGGCAGTAGATGTGGGCGTCGTCCATGGTGATCTGCCGCACCCGCAACATCCCGTGGAGGGTCCCTGAGCGCTCGAAGCGGTGCAGCCGCCCGATCTCGTTCAGCCGCAGCGGCAGGTCCCGGTAGGAGCGCAGGCGGGAGCGGTAGATGACGGTGGACTCCGGGCAGTTCATCGGCTTGAGGGAGAACTCCTGCCCTTCCACCTCCAGCAGGAACATGTTCTCCTTGTAGTGCTCCCAGTGGCCCGACTGCTCCCAGAGCTTGCGGTGGACCAGGATGGGGGTGGAGATCTCCTGGTAGCCTCGGCGGTCGTGCTCCTCCCGCCACAGCCGCTCCAGCTCGCGGAAGATCACCATCCCCTTCGGATGCCAGAAGGGGGCGCCCGGGGCGATCTCGTGGAAGGAGAAGAGATCCAGCTCCCGGCCCAGGCGCCGGTGGTCGCGCTTCTTGGCCTCCTCCAGCTGCCAGAGATACTGCTCCAGCTGCTCCGGCGTCTCCCAGGCCGTCCCGTAGATGCGCTGGAGCATGGGCCGGCGCTCGTCGCCCCGCCAGTAGGCCCCGGCCACATGGAGCAGCTTGAAGGCCCCCGGGTGGACCTGGCCGGTGCGCTCCACGTGTGGGCCCCGGCACAGGTCCTCGAAGGTGTCGTGCCGGTAGGTGGTGAGAACCGGGCGCTGGCCGGGCGGGAGCGGGTTGCCGTATTCGTCGGTGCCGCGCTGCAGGATGTCCTCGATGAGCTCCAGCTTGTAGGGCTGGTCCCGGAACAGGGCCTGGGCCTCGTCCGGGGCGACCTCCCGGCGGAGGAAGGGGTGGTCCTCGGCGATGATCTCCCGCATGCGGGACTCGATCCGCTCCAGGTCCTCCGGCGTCAGCGGGCGGGGCAGGTCGAAATCGTAATAGAAGCCGTCCTCGATGGGCGGCCCGATCCCCAGCCTGCCTTCGGGGAACATCTCCAGGACCGCCTGGGCCATGACGTGGGCGCAGGAGTGGCGGATCCGATACAGCCATGTGTCCTGATAGGGCACGATCTTCTTCTGCGGCATTCGGTCCTCCTCTCTTCTCCGCCTGGCGCAGCGCGAAGGGCGGAGGGTCTGGAAACAAAACGCGCCTCCCGCCCCATCGGGACGAGAGGCGCGGGCCTCCCGCGGTTCCACCCCATTTCGGCCGCGCCGGGGGCGCGGCCGCCCTCCGAGCCCGTTAACGGGGGCCAGCCGTCCGCCCCTATCCCGGCCGCGCCGGATCGGGGCGGCCCCTCCGGGGTGGTATCCTCCCGGCCGCCACGACGGGCCCTCTCAGCCGGCGGGGCCCGCGCTCTGGCGTGACGGGATCGGAAGGACGTGTCCCCTTCGTCGGGTTGGTCGAGCGGGGGGCCACCCGAGCCTCCCCGCCTCGGAGAAGGCAAAGGCCCGCCCCCGAAGGGGCGGGCGCCCGGCGGATGGGCGGTAGAGGACTCGAACCTCTGACCTCCGCGTTGTCAACACGGCGCTCTCACCACCTGAGCTAACCGCCCACGCCCATGGGAGATTATAGCAGGAGCCCGCGCGGTTCACAAGACCCCGCGCCCCAGGGCTTTCCAGATGTAGGGCAACTGCTCGCAGTTGCCCTACATGTCTTGTGGCCGGATGGGCCGGTTCGGGATGGATCCCATGGGGGCGACCCGCCGGGTCGTCCCTACTCCAGGCGCCGCACCAGGCCGGTGACGCCGCTGACGAAGAGCGTGGAGAGGAACCAGCCGGCGGCGATGTGGATCCAGAGGTAGATCCGGACGAGGGCCCCGAAGGGCTTGCCGGCATCCGGAAGCCAGAAGCTCTCCTGGTGGAGATCCACGATCGGCAGGAACGCGTCCAGGCTGTAGAAGAGGGCCTCGAACCGAGGGTAGTCCGGGGGGATCGTCCCGCCGGCGCGATAGAGGGGGTCCGTCAGGATCTCCGGGGAAGAAGGAGCCATCAGGCCGCGGGCGTTCGCCCATCCGAAGATCAGGGCGCCGGCGATCACGAAGGCCAGGCTCCAGAGCAGGGCTCGCCCCGAGCGATAGCCGTGGCCGATGGTGACCCCCAGGATCCGCCGGGTGAGCCGGCCCCACCAGCTTAACTTTCCATGGCGGATGAGGTCCTCCTGCTTGGCGATCAGCACCTCCACGGCATCCGCCTCCCGGCCCATCCGGCGGAAGACCCGGGCCAGCTGGTCGTAGGGCTGGGGCCGGAAGTC
>JAGHYO010000020.1 GCA_017743605.1 Thermoflexus sp.
TGGTGACCCGCGACGTCCCGCCGGAGACGCTGGTCTACGGGGTGCCGGCGCGCCCCCGCTCGGCCTCAGGATCCGAATGAGGCTTTTCCTTTGCGAGCAGCAGCAACATTCACAAGGAGGCCGGTTTTGGATGTAACGGGCGCAGGCACAAGGCTCAAGGAAGGAGATCCAGATTTCGATGAGATCTTAGGAGATGGGCCCCGATTCTCGGCGCTCACGCCTGCCGTCCTTGGGTCCTTCGAGGGGACGGTCGGGATTAGGGTGCCCGTGGGCGTCCGGGGCGGGATAGGTTTAGACTGTAGTGCGGGAGTAGGCCCTGGCGTGGGGGAGAGGCCGGGAGTGTCCGTAGGCCGGGGCCCAGGACGCGGAGGAGGCGACGTAGGCGGCCGCCTCAGCGAACCCGGTTCCACCAAACCACATACACCAAATACATCTGAGGATCCTGTCGATCCACCAAAATCACGTGGCGGGTGATGGGGTGAGTTGGAACGGAAGGTCGATTTATGCAGCCGAAGAAGCGTTCCGGCTGGGCCTCGACCTCCTCTTCCGTGGGCCAGCCCGGGATGAGGCGAAGCTCCTTCTCGAACTGGAACATCTCGGGGATAGGGTATCCTTTTTTGCAGGGGGCGTCGAAGTCGGCGATGCGGAACTCGGGAAAGCCCAGGGAGCGGAGGAAGGCGGGGAAGTCCTCCGCCGGCAGGAGGAAGCGAAAGGCCAGGATGTCGGTGCGGCGGATGGGCACCAGATCATAGCCGTCGATGAAGACGGCGCGCGGGGGGAAGGGAAAGCCCAACCCCCGCAACTCCTCCTGGGAAACCGGAAGGATGGGCGGCCTCTGGGTGGACATCCGCTCCCCTCCCAGGCAAAAGATGGGCAGAGCGATCAGCGCCAGCAACGCGATCCCCAGGCGGACCTCGGCGTTCATGGGATCCTCCAGCTAAACGGATCCCCCCAGAACCAGCGAGGGTAACAGGCCCGGCAGAGAGCCTGGATCCGTCCCCTCACGGGCGCTGCGAAGCACACAATCCCCCCATCGGGCCAGGCACGCCGTCGGTTGGGTGGGGCAAGGGCCGGCCTTTTGGAGCCATACTGCCGTTAGGGGAAAAGCCCCCCGACCGATGAAACAGCGGAACCAGGCAGTCGCAGCGGTGGAGATGGCCTGCCCCAGCCTGGCCTCGGTTTGTTCCGACCCGATCGCTAGAGCAGCCACAAGCGCCAGAAGGGCCAGGGCGAGGGCGATCCGTTCCAGGGTCTGCAGACCCTTTTCACCTCGGATCCCCATCGGCCGCCCTCCCGTTCCGCAGGCTCTGTTTCTATGATAGCCAGATCCTTCGGCCTTCTGCACTAACACAACGTTACGACTTTGCTTATATGCGTTAATTTAAAAATGGGCCTCGTTTCACCTGCTTTGCTAACCTCTACCCGTCTCATCCTGAAGGACGGGGTTAGTCCAGCGTATCTCCGAAGTTGTTATAGGGAAGTGACGCCGTTGAGGCCCAGCTGGGCCGTCCTTACCGCGTATACGGGGTGCTTCGGCCGACCCTCTGCCATATGTGTGGGCCTCTTCCTGCCGATGAGTAGGTTCTGAAGGGGAAAATCCCTCAAGAGGACCCCGACACCGCTCGGCGCGCTCGCAACCGGCTGAGACGCGCCACCGCTTCCCGCAGGGTCTCCTCCCGCTTGCAGAAGGCGAAGCGGACCTGGCTCCGTCCCCGTTCCGGGCAGGCGTAGAAGCTGGAGCCGGGGACCGCGGCCACGCCGATCTCCTGGACCAGGTGCATGGCGAAGGCAGTGTCGTCCTCGAAGCCGAAGGCCCGAAAGTCCGTCATCGCGTAGTAAGCCCCCTGGGGCCGCCAGACCTCGAACCCCAGCTCCTCCAGGGCGTCCACCAGCAGCCGCCGCCGGCGGTCGTAATCCGCTCGCAGCGCCTCATAGTAGGCGGGCGGGAACTGCAGGGCCACGGCGCTCCCCTCCTGGAGGGGGGCCGGCGCGCCCACCGTGAGGAAGTCGTGGACCTTCCGGATCGCGCCGGTGAGGTCCTCCGGGGCGATGCACCAGCCGATGCGCCATCCGGTCACTGCGTAGGACTTCGACATCCCGCTGATGGTGACCGTGCGCTCCCACATCCCAGGCAGGGTGGCGATGGGGATGTGACGGTGGCCATCGTAGAGGATGTGCTCGTAGATCTCATCTGTGATGGCGTAGGCGTCGTAGCGCTGGCACAGCTCGGCGATGAAGCCCAGCTCGGCCTCTGAGAACACGTGGCCGGTGGGGTTGTGCGGCGTGTTGAGGATGATGGCCCGGGTGCGGGAGGAGAAGGCCCGCCCCAACGCATCCGGGTCGAAGGTCCAGTCGGGCGGGTGCAGGGGGACGTAGACTGGCTTCGCCCCGCTGATCCAGGTATCCGGCCCGTAGTTCTCGTAGAAGGGCTCGAAGATGATCACCTCGTCGCCTGGGTTGAGCAGGGCGAGCAGGGTGGCGATCATGCACTCCGTGGCCCCACAGCACACGGTGATGTGCCGCTCCGGGTCCAGCTCCATGCCGTAAAAGCGGTGGTACTTTTCGGCGATGGCGGCCCGCAGGCGGGGGCTCCCCCAGGTGATGGCATACTGGTTGTGGTCCTCTAAGATGGCCCGGACGGCCGCCTCCTTCAGGGCCTTCGGAGCTGGGAAATCCGGGAACCCCTGAGCCAAGTTGATGGCCCCGAACTGATGCGCCCACCGCGTCATCTCCCGGATGACGGATTCGGTGAAATGCGTCACGCGCTCTGCCGTGCGAGCCATCTCCGCCCACCCCCCGACCAAAGATGAGGGCTCTGGATTCCGGGTGGATTATCAGGGCGGCGAGGTTTTTGTGTCAAAGCGGCGGATCCCAAGCCGATCGGAACAGGGACCGAGGCCCTCCGCCTTTGGTGGTAAAATGGGTCCGGCTTGCGCGAGGGATGCCGGATGGAGCCATGGGGAATGCGGCGTTTCTTCGGCGCCTTCATCCCGATCCGTGTGGCCCTGAGCGGCGCAGATCTCGTCATCCTGCTGCTGCTCGGGACGCTTCTGATGCTGGGGATGGCCCTGGCGGTTCAGGCCCCGGCCGCCATCTCCGGGCCGACGGTGCGGCTGGCCCCGGAGCTCCTGCCCTATTACGCTCTGCGCTCCCTCCTGCGCATGGCAGCGGCCTACATCCTCTCCCTCTTGTTTTCCCTGACGGTGGGCTATCTCGCGGCGGCCCGGCGCTGGGCCGGCGCGATCATCCTGCCCGTGCTGGATGTCCTGCAGTCCGTGCCCATCCTCTCCTTCCTCCCAGTGGTCGCCTTGTCCCTGACGGCGGTCCTCCCGGAGGACGTGGCGGTGGAGCTGGCCTCCATCGTTCTCATCTTCACCAGCCAGGTCTGGAACATGACTTTCAGTTTCTACCAGTCGCTGATCACTATCCCGGGGGATCTCCGGGAGGCCGCCCGCATCTTCCGGCTGAACCCCTGGCTCCGCTTTCGACACATGGAGTCGCCTCACGCCGCGATCCCCTTGATCTGGAACAGCATGATGAGCTGGGCCGGGGGCTGGTTCTTTCTGATGGCTGCAGAGACTTTCACGGTCGGCGCCCGCGATTTCCGGCTGCTCGGACTGGGGACCTACCTGCAGATGGCCGCGGAACAAGGGGATCTGAGGGCCTTAGCGTGGGGCTTGCTCGCTCTGATCGCGGTGATCGTGGGGATGGATCAGCTGATCTGGCGCCCTCTGCTGGCCTGGGCCGATAAATTCCGTGTGGAGATGGTGGAGAGCGACGAGGCACCCTCTTCCTGGCTTTACGATCTATGGCAGCGCGCCGCGCTGTCCGAGTGGTTCCTGCATCGGGTCTGGGCGCCCCTCGTAGAGCGCGTGGATGCAGCGATGGGCCGCCTGAGCGAGCGGCTCGCTGCCCGGCCGGCCCTGAACCCCATCCCACCCTGGCTGGCGGGGTTGCCCCTCGCGGCCCTGGCCCTCCTCGGCCTGGGCTATGGCTTGATCGAAGCCTCCCATCTGCTGGGCGCGCTGTCTCCCTCAGCGCTCCCGCTCCTCGGCTTGGCCACCCTGGCCTCCATGGCCCGCGTCCTGTCGGCCCAAGCCGTGGCCCTGGCCTGGACGGTGCCGGTGGGGGTGTGGATCGGCATGAACCGCCCGCTGGCGGCGCGGCTGCAACCCATCGTCCAGGTCGTGGCCTCCATCCCGGCCACCGCCCTCTTCCCGGTGATCCTGCTCTTCGTGCTGCGGCTCCCGCTGGGGATCGAGATCGCCGCTGTGATGCTGATGCTGATGGGCACGCAGTGGTATCTGCTGTTCAACGTCATCGCCGGCGCCTCGGCCATCCCCCGGGATCTGATCTTCACCACGGATATCCTCAGGCTCCGGGGTCTGGAGCGCTGGCGGGTGCTGATCCTGCCGGCGATTTCCCCCTACATGATCACCGGTCTGATCACCGCCAGCGGCGGGGCGTGGAACGCCACCATCGTCGCGGAGTATGTGGAGTTCGCTGGCCGGGCCCAAGCCACCCTGGGCCTGGGAGCCCTCATCGCCGAGGCCACTGGCCAGGGGGATTATCCCATGCTGCTCGCTGCCACCCTTACCATGATCCTCACCGTTGTGGCCATCAACCGCCTGGTCTGGCGCCGTCTCTACGCCATGGCCGCCGAGCGGTTCCGCCTGGAATGACGACCGGCCTGACCAACGCCGCCAGGTAACCGCATGCAGCGACCATGCCGGAAAACCCCGGCCTGGACCGTAGGATGGCCCCTTCGGACAGAATCCGGGTTAACATAAGACAGACGGCGTCCTTTCCGGAACCTGCCAAGCGGGCCGGAGGGCCGAACCCGATCGTGGAGGCGCGGCAACTGTGAACGTTCTTCCCGCTCCGGAGCCCGAGCCCTTGATCCCGGGGATCCCAGAATACGAGGAGGTTCCCCCGGGTCATAGGGCCGGCTTCGTGGCCGTCATCGGCAAGCCCAACGTGGGCAAGTCCACCCTTCTTAACGCCTACCTGGGGACCAAAATCGCCATCGTTTCCCCGAAGCCCCAGACCACTCGCCATCGTATCCTGGGCGTGCTCACTCGGCCTGACGCCCAGGTGATCTTCATGGACACCCCGGGGATCCATCAGCCCTTCCACAAGCTGGGGGAGTATATGGTGGAGGTGGCCCGCCGGGCCATCCCGGACGCCGATGTGGTGGTCTTCCTGGTGGACGCCTCCCAGTGGCCGGATGAGGAGGATCGCCTGATCGCCGAGCTGCTGAAGGAGCAGGCGGCGGATAAGCCCATCATCCTCACGATGAACAAAATCGATCTGCTGAAATCCGACCGGGAGGCTCACCTGGCCGCCTACCGGGCCCTGGCCCCCACCCCGCCGGACACCGAACCGCCGTTCCCCTGGGAGGAAGTTCAGATCTCCGCCATCCGCGGGGATCACCTGGATCAGCTGCTGGAACGGATCATCGCCCGTCTCCCGGAGGGGCCCCGCTATTACGACCCGGAGATGCTGACGGACCAGCCTATGCAGATGATCGTGGCGGAGCTCATCCGCGAGAAGGCCCTGCTCTCGCTGCGGGAGGAGGTCCCCCACGGGATCGCGGTGGAGATCACCGACTGGGTGGATCGCAACCCGAACCTCACCTACATCGCCGCCACGATCTACGTGGAGAAGGAGACCCAGAAGCCCATCGTCATCGGCGAGAACGGGCAGATGCTTAAGCGCATCGGGGCAGCAGCCCGTCAGGAGATCGAAGCCCTCCTGGGCCACGCCGTTTATCTCGAGCTCTGGGTGAAGGTCCGAAAGAACTGGCGACGGGATCCGGAGCAGCTGCGCCGCCTGGGCTACGCCCTCCCCCGGGAGCGCAAAGGACGCCGTTGAGGAGCCCGGTGATGAAAGGGCCCGCAGGCCTGCTGGTGCTGGACAAACCCTACGGCTGGACCTCCCACAACGTCGTGGAGCGAGTCCGGCGGTTGACCCGCGTCCGGCCTGTGGGCCATGCTGGGACACTGGATCCCCTGGCGACTGGAGTGCTGGTGATGCTGATCGGGCCGGCCACCCGGCTGGCGGAGTTCCTGCTTCAGCACGACAAGCATTACCGGGCCACCCTCCGCCTGGGGATCGCCACCGACACAGGAGATGCGGAAGGGCGTGTCCTGTTCGAGCGGCCAGCGGCGGTCCCGCGGGAGGCCTTCGAGGAGGCCCTGCACGTCTTCATCGGGGAGATCGAGCAGATCCCTCCGGCCTTCGCCGCTATCCGGATGGGCGGGGAGCGCCTGTACGAGAAGGCCCGTCGGGGCGAGCCGGTATCTCCTCCGCCGCGCCGGGTGCGCATCGACGTCCTCCGGCTGGTGGAGTGGAACCCTCCATGGGCGGTCCTGGAGGTGGCCTGCTCCGCGGGCACATACATCCGCGCCCTGGCCCGGGACATCGGGGAGCGCCTGGAATGCGGAGCCCATCTGACGGCGCTGCGGCGCCTGGCCAGCGGGCCCTTCACCCTGGCCGACGCGGTCCCCTGGGAAGCCTTCGAGGCTGCCGCCCGGGCAGGATCCTGGACGGCTTACCTGCGCCCGGTGGGAGAGGCATTGCCGGACTGGCCCCCGGTGACCCCGGGGGAAGAGCTTCTTGTCCGGCTGCGCCACGGCCAGGCCCTCCCGGCGGCGGCGCTCCCCCATCCTGGCCCCCGCCTCCGGGTCCACGGGCCGGACGGGGAGCTGATCGCCCTGATCGAGCGACGGGGGGACCGCTGGCAGCCCGTGCGGGTGTTCCCGGAGAATCCATAAGTTAGGGGAAGGAGCCGCGGATGCGTTTCGTCCAGGATCTCAAGGAGGCGGAGCCGTTCCCTTCGGTGGTGACGGTGGGCGCCTTCGACGGCGTGCACCTGGGCCATCAGGCCCTCATCGCCCAGGTCGTGGCCATGGCCCGGGCGACAGGCGGGCGCGCGGTGGTGGTCACCTTCTTCCCACATCCCGCCGTGGTCCTGCGCGGAGAGACGCCGTTCTACCTCACGTCCCCTGAGGAGAAGCGACGCCACATCGCTCGCCTGGGGGTGGACCTGCTGGTCCAGCTGCTCTTCACGCCGGAGACGGCCCGCATCCGAGCTGCGACGTTCGTTGAGCATCTGGTCCGCATCGGCGTGCGAGCCCTCTGGGCCGGCCCGGATTTCGCCCTGGGCTATCGGCGGGAGGGGAACCTGCCTGTCCTGGAGGCGCTGGGCCACCAGTACGGCTACACGGTTCACGTCGCCATGGAGTTCCATCTGGGCGGTCGCCCGGTGCGCAGCCGCCGGATCCGTGAGGCGCTGCGGCAGGGGGACGTGCGCGCCGCTGCCGAGTGCCTGGGGCGTCCCTTCGCGGTCAGCGGGGAGGTCATCGCTGGGGCCCGGCGGGGGCAGCGCCTGGGCTTCCCCACCGCCAACCTGGCGGTTTGGCCGGAGCACGCCCTCCCGGCAGATGGGGTGTATGCCTGCTGGGCGGATCTGCCGGGAGGGATCCGCCGCATGGCGGTGGTCAACATCGGAGTCCGGCCCACCTTCGATCGGAGCCAGGAGCGCATCGTCGAGGCCCATCTGCTGGACTGGCGCGGCGATCTCTACGGCCGCCGGCTGACGCTGCATTTCATGGAACGCCTGCGGGAGGAGCGCCGGTTCCCGTCGGTCGCGGACCTGGTCCAGCAAATCCATGGGGACGTCGAGCGGGCCTGCGCGCTCCTGGAGGCGCATGCGCCGCCGGCCCCCATCGAGGTGGAATAGCTCGGCGTAGCCGCTCCCAGATCCCTTGCGGAGGCAAGAGATGAACACGCTGAACCGCGTCCTGGCGGTGCTGATGATCCTACTGGCGATCCCGCTCTGCAGCGTGTCCCTCATCACGCCGGTGGAGCTGGCCCGCCTGCTCCAGGCCAGCCTGGGAAGCCTGGCGGAGAGCCTTAGTCAGATCCGCCCTGAGATCCGCTATGGAGCAGGGATCCTGCTGGCTGTGGTAGTGGATGCCTTGCTGCTCCTTTGGCTGGTGCTGGAGATCCGGCCCCCGCGGCGGATCATCCGGGTCCCGGGGGTGAGCGGGGCGACGGTGGCTGTGGCCGTGGAGTCTGTCCGGGAACGGCTGCGATATCATCTGGATCAGCTGGCCGATGTGATCGAGGCCCGGCCCCGGGTGATCCCGCACCGAGATGGGCTGCAGGTGGAGCTGGACGTCCTCACCGCGCCCGAGGTGGACGTCCCCCGCAAGGCGGAAGAGATCCTGCAGATCGCACGGTGGGTGGTGGAGGAGAAGATGGGCTTGCGCCTGCAGGGCCAGCCGGTGGTCCGCATCCGCCATGCTCCCTATCCACGGGAGGGGCAGCGCCCGCCGGCCCCGGCTTGATCGGCGGCGGGAGAATCCCAAGGGATGGAGATGAGATTTGGGAGGTCCAAGGCCGTGACAGAGCCGCAGCGGGAATGGTTTTCCCGGCCGCTCACACAGCCCAACGGGGAGCTCTCCCTGGAGGCGCGGGTGGAGGCGTTGCTGTTCGTCGCGGAGGAGCCCCCCTCTGTCGTTCAGCTGGCCCGGGCCATAGAGTCCACCCCGGAGGCGGTGGAAGAGGCGCTGCGGGGGCTGGCGGAGCGCCTGAGGGATCGAGGGCTCCGGCTACAGCGGAAGGGGGATCGGGTGCAGCTGGTGACCGCGCCCGAGGCGGCGGAGGATGTGCGCCGTTTCTTAGGCCTGACCGCGGGCCCGCGGCTTTCCCCCGCCGCGCTGGAGACGCTGGCCATCATCGCTTACCGTCAGCCCATCACCCGCGGGGAGATCGAGGCCATCCGCGGGGTGAACTGCGATGGGGTGCTGCGCACCCTCCTCGCCCGCGGGCTGATCGAAGAGGTCGGGCGGTCGGAGGGGCCGGGCCGCCCGATCCTTTACGGGACCACCTTCCTCTTCCTCCAGCATTTCGGGCTGCGCTCCCTGCAGGACCTCCCGCCGCTGGATGGGATGGAGGAGGCGAGTTCCCCCGCTACGTGAAATCGATGCTGGAGGAGTCCCCCACGTTGAAGCAGCGGAACCGCCCGCCCACATGGGCGTCGCGGCCGATGAGGGATCCTTCGAGGATGGCGTTTGTGATGCGCGCCCCGCTGTCGACAATGGAGTCGCGGACGATGGCGTTCTCGATGAAGCAGCCATCGGCGATGGTGGCGTAGGGACCGATGACCGCATGCCGGACGTGGGCAGTGGGGGAGATGAAGACGGGGGGGATGATCACCACCCCCTCGCGTTGGGCCTCCCGAGAGTTGTCGTGACCGTGGGCGAGCAGGTAGCGGTTGGTCTCCAGCACCGCCTCCGGCGTCCCACAATCTACCCAGACGTTCACCTCACGCACCCGCAGCCGCTGGCCGTATTCCAGGGAGATGTTCAGGGCGTCCGTCAGGAAATACTCGCCCCGGGTGCGGATCCCCCGGGCCATCAGCTCCTCACAGGCTTTCACCAGCAAAGGGCCGTTGCGGATGTAATACATCCCGATCACCGCCAAGCGGTTCTCCAGGCTGGCCGGCTTCTCCACGAAGCGGGTGACATAGCCCCGAGCGTCCAGCTCCACCACCCCGAAGCGTCGGGGATCATCGACCTCCTTCACGAAGGCGATCCCATCGGCGTCCTTCAGGTCCAGGTCCCGAAGGTCTGCCTCGAAGAGGGTGTCGGCGAAGATGATCACGATGGGGCCGTCGATGTAATCCCGGGCCAGCCAGAGGGCGTGGGCCTGGCCGAGCAGCTCCTTCTGCTCCACATAGCGGGAGGGGAGACGGTAGGTGCTGTCCACATACTGCTGGATCTGCTCGCCCAGGTAGCCCACGATGAAAATGTATTCTTCCGGGTTGAGGACGGCCAGCTTCTCCAGGATGTAGCCGAGGAAGGGCTTGCCGGCCACGTTGATGAGGGGCTTTGGCTTGCTGTAGGTGTGCGGCCGCAGCCGGGTCCCGAACCCGGCCACCGGGATCACCGCTTTCATCACCGGACCTCCTGCGGAGAGTGGGGGTCTTCATCTTAGCCCAGGCGCGCCAGGACGGAAAACCCGCCCCTTGCCTATACCCCCAGCTCCCGCAGGAGGGTCAGCTCATCCCGGAGGCCCCGGGTACAAAGGAAGTGGCGCCGCACGTGCTCCCGCCCGCGCGCCCCCATCGCCTGCGCTTCCTCCGGATGGAGGAGGAGGTAGAGGGCCTTCTCCGCGCACGCCCTGACGCTGTCCACCAGGAACCCGGTCTCCCCGTCGCGAATCTGCAGAGGGATCCCGCCGGCCTGGCCTCCGATGACCGGCTTGCCCTTCCACAGGGCTTCGGTCACCGTCAGCCCAAACCCCTCCCGCAGGGATTTCTGGATCACCACCGCGGCCGCCCGCTGGAAGGCGTTCACCTCCCACGCGCCCACGCCATGGAAGTTGTGCAGCACGTAGAGGTCCGGATCCTCCCCCGCGTGCCGCAGCGTGCGGTCGTAATACCACCAGCCCTCCGGGTCGTCGTGGGCCATAGAGCCCACCAGAGCCAGCTGGACCTCCGGCCGCTCCCGCTTGACCAGCCGGTACGCGTCGATCACCCCAATGGGATCCTTCCACGGATCGAAGCGGGAGACCTGAAGGAGGAGCGGCCGATCGGGATCCACCCCGAAGCGGGCGACGATGGCGCGGGCTTCGTCCTCTTCCATCAGCGCGTTCTTCGGGGAGAGCGGATCGATGGTCGGCGGGATGATGGCCACCTGGCGGACGGGGAAATCCGGCCCTACGTATTCGGCCATGGTGAAGATCGCCGCGTCGTAGGCGGAGAGATAGGGGAGCAGGAAAGACCAAAAAGGCGGATGCGGGGTGCGGGTGTCGATGTGGCAGCGCCAGATCCAGCGCCGGGCCCCCTGGCGCTCCCGGAACGCCGGGATACCGGCGGGCTGGGGGTCATGGATGAAGATCACGTCGTAATCTCCTGCCAGCCGCGCAGCGTTGCGCCGGTTCCCCTCCCGCCAGATCTCCTGCATCTCGGCAGGGAAGGGGAGCTCCATCCCCTGCAGGCCGTTGTGCATGGCCTTGGTGACCCGGAAGAAGGCCTCGTCGCCATGGATCACCCGCCATTCGGCCTCCAGGCCCAGGTCACGCAGCAAGGAGATGTGGGTGCTCAGGATCTCCGCCACGCCGCCACCGAAGGCGGTGGCGTTCACATGGAGCAGGCGCATGCCGCGCAGCGGCGCGGCCAGCTCCCGCAGCGCTTCGACTTCCTCCTCTCCCACCACCGGACGCAGCGCGTCCAGGGAGCGGGGCGTCACAGACACCGGCTCGTGCATCGCGGGCTCTCCTTGCAGGGGATAAGGCCTGGGAGGCGCCTGCGGGCCCTGCCCCGGGCTCATTTCAGCGTCCATCCGATCAGGCCGCGGATGTAGTAGCGCTGGAGCAGGGCGAAGACCAGGATGGGCACGCTCATGGTCAGGATGGAGGCGGCGGTGAGCACCCCCCAGTCGATGTGATATTGCCCTCGCAACAGCGGGATGCGCTGGGTGGCCACCAGCATGTCCGGGTCGTAGATCAGGATCAGGGCCATGAAGAAGTCGTTCCAGACCCAGGTCAGTTGCAGGGCGGCCGCCGAGGCCAGGCCGGGGAGGCTCAGGGGCAGCACAATCCGGGTGAAGATCTGGAACCGGCTGGCCCCATCTATGCTGGCCGCCTCTTCGAGCTCCGGAGGCAGGGTGGAGAAATAGTTGCGCAGGAAAAGGATCACCCAGGGCAGGGCCCATGCGGTGTGCACCAGGATCAATCCGGCATAATGGTTGATCAGCCCCAGGTCCCGCAGGAAGCGGAACAGAGGAACAGCCACCATCTGCTGGGGGATGGCCATCAGCAGCACGATGATCACGAAGATAGGGTCCCGGCGCGGGAAGGGGAAGCGCAGCAGAGCGTAAGCAGCCAAAGCCCCGATCAAGAGGGGCAGGGCCGTAGAGGGGATCACCACCAGCAACGAATTGCGGATCCCCTGGCTCATCGGCGCGGTGGGATGATTCCAGGCCTTAATGAAGTTGTCTAGGGAGACGGTGAAGGAGGAGAACTGCCACCAGCCATGGATCAGCTCGCTCTGGGGGCGCAGGGCGCTCATCAGGATCCCGAGGAAGGGGATGATCCAAGCCAGCCCGATCCCCCAAGCCAGGGCATTGATCAACAACTCCCGTCCCCATCGCCGCATGGCCGCTCACTCCGAGGACCGCAGGGTCCGCACGAACCAGAGGCCGACGATCAGCATGAAGAAGGTCAGCACGGTCGCCACCGCCGCTGCCCGGGGGAACTCCAGGGCGCGGAAGGCGTAAAAATACATCTGGAGGGCGAGCACCATGGTGGACCCGCCAGGCCCGCCCAGGGTTGCCGTGTAGACGATGTCGAAGATCCTCAGCTCCCAGAGGATGGTCATGGTCACGATGATCGTGGTGACCGGTCGGAGGCTGGGGACCGTGATATACCAGAACTGTTGGAAGGGGCTGGCCCCGTCCACTGCGGCGGCCTCGTAGTAATCCCGTGGGATCATGGCCAGACCGGCGCTGTAGAGGATCATGCTGAAGCCCGCCCAGAGCCAGACCGAACCGAGGATGAGGGCGAGGAGCGCGGTCTCCGGATAGGCGGTCCAGCTCAGCCCCAATTCCGCCAGCCCCAGCGCCCGCATGATCGCCGTCACCACCCCTGCGTTCTCGTCGAACAGGAAGCGGATGATCACCCCGCCCACGATCATCGGGGTGACCATTCCCAGGAAGATGACCGACTTCAGGAAGGTGGCCCCCCGGGCCCGCTCCAGCAGCACCGCCAGGATCAGGCCCAGCCCCACGGTAAGGGGGAGATGGAGCAGGATCCAGACGGCGTTGTGCACCAGGGAACCCCAGGGCGGCGGCCCGGGGGGGAAACCGGTGAGGTTCAGGGTGTCCGAATCGGAGAGAACCTCGATGAAGTTCCTCAGGCCGACGAAAGCGCCCCGCTTGTCCGTAAAGCTGAGGGCGACCGTCTGCATCGCGGGCAGGACGATCAGCAGGGAGATCAGGGCAAGGGCGGGGGCGGTGAACGCCAGGAACGCCCCCCAGCGCCGTATCTGTTCCCATCGGACGCGATGGCGCCCCATCCGCTCCACTCCCCTCTCGGGTAGCCCGCCCGGTTCAAGCGGGGAGGGCCTGCTCAGGCCCTCCCCTCGCCTGCTCTCACTTCGTGGGGAACTTGGCGTCCAGCTGCCGGAGCACGCTGTCCAGGGCCTGGGGGCGGACCCAGAGGAGCTTCATCTGATCCCAGAACAGACGTTGCCAGTCACCACCCACGGCGTCATCCAGGTCCGGCACCGTCGGCTGCTCCACGTTGGCCAGCGCCTCCGCCAGGGCGCGGTCCGCCGGCGGGTAGACGTCCGGGGAGATGTCCTTGCGGCCGGCCAGCTTGCCACCCTGTTTGGCCCGGACCTCCATCCCCTCCTTGCTGATCATGAAGGCGATCAGCTGCTTGGCCGCCTCCACGTTCTCGCTGTATTTGGGGATGAAGGCCAAGTCCGTCCCGCCCACCACGCCGCGGGCCCCGGGCAGGGTGAAGACCCCCAGATCGTTGGGATCCTTCACCATGCCGGTCAGCCAGTTCCCCATGAAGAACAGGCCGTATTCCTCATTCCACCAGAGGTCGATGGCCTGGGTCCACTCCACCGGATCGCTGAAGTATTTGCCGAGGAGGGGCACCAGCCGCTCGGCGAAAATGGATCGGACCTGGGGGTCGGTGAAGCGGACCTTGCCGGCGATGAGGTTCTGCTGGAGCTCCGGCCCGCCGAAGGTGATCAGGAAGTGCTCCACGATGTCTCCCACCGGCCAGCCCACGCCGTCGCCGGTGATGATCGCCTTCTTGATCCCAGGGATCGCCGAGATCTTGTCCAGGAGGGCCAGGAACTCCTCCCAGGTGGTCGGCGGCCGCAGGTTGTGCTTCTGGAAGAAGGACTTCTTATACCAGAAGCCCGGCTTCACAAACAGGACATACGGGGCGGCATAGACCCGGCCATCCACAGTGGTGGGCTGGAGGACGAACTGGTTCGCCTCCTTCTGCCACAGCTCCGTGAGGTCCACGGCGTGGTCCTTGTTCTCCCGGACCCACCACTCCCACATGAAGATCACATCGCCCGGGGCCTGCTTCGCCTCAAATTGGGGCGGCAGGACCTGAGAGAGGTCCTCCGCGCGGTAGATCCGATACTGGATCTTCATGCCCAGCTTCTCCTCCGCAGCCTTGAGGACCGGGAGGAACTGGTCCATCTCCGCGCCCGACCATGGGCCGATGACTGTCAGGGTAGGGATTACCTTGACGACCTCGATGGTTTTCTCCACCTCCCGCTCCACCACCCGGGTTTCCACAATGCGCTCCGGGGTGGGGGTGACCGCGGGCACGCAAGCGCTCAGCGCGAGCATCAGGACCACGAGGGCCAGACCGATGCGCTTCATGCTCCACCTCCTGCGCCACAGGATTGACGGATGATCAGCCCGGTGGCCAGCCGGATCTCCTGCGTGGGAGGCCTTCCCTCCTCGATCCACCGGAGGAGCAGGTGGCTGGCGTGGAGCCCCAGCTCCTCCGCCGGCAGGCGCACGGTGGTCAGCGGCGGATCCACGTAAGCGGAGAGGGGAAGGTCATCGAAGCCCACGGTGGCGATGTCCTGGGGGACGCGCAGGCCATGGCGCCGGATGGCTTGCAGGGCTCCGAAGGCCACCGCATCGCTGGCCACAAAGACTGCTGTGATGGGATGCGGGAGCCGGAGCAGCCGCTCCATGGCTACCGCGCCGCTGGCGGAAGTGAAGGCGCCAAGGGCAACCCATGCTTCCTCGTAGGGCAGACCGGACTCCTCCGAGGCTTGGCGATAACCCGGCCAGGGCTCGTAACCCGCCGTGTACGAAAGAGGGGCGTTGGTGATCAGCCTGATGCGCCAGTGGCCCAACGGGGTTAAGTGGGGAACGGCTTCCGCCGCCGCATGAACGTTGTCCACGTCCACCGAGGGGATCAGGGTGTCGCTCACGCGGCCGAGGAGGAAGACCGGCGTCTCCTGGCTCCAGCGCGCCAGCTGCGCTCGATCCTCGAAGCGAGGCCCAGAGAGGATCACATCCACCCGGCGCTCCTGAAGCAACACCACTATCTCCTCTGGGGATGATCTGGGGAGGGGGGGAAGATCAGCCGCTGAAATCCTGCCCTTCGCAACACACGGCTCAGACCACGAAGGGCCTCTAGAACGTCAGCGCAGACCTGATCGGAGGTCTGTCGCGATACCGAGGCGATCACCTCCGCGCGCCCGCGCACCAGATGCCGGGTCTCCTCTGGGATTCGAACGCCCATCACCCCGTTAGGCACCAGCGAGGCCGTAGTGCGGGAAGACCCCAGCCATACGGGCCACGCCCTCCGCCGTCGGAGCCCCCTGAGGCTTTGCCATCTTGTCCCCTCTACCCTGGCAATCCGACCGATGGTAACACGCGTCAGTGCGACCATGATAATCCTCTCGTCTCAGTTTGTCAAGTGCCATTTTTGGCAATATGGCAATTTTCGACGATGGTGAAAGAAGATTTTAGGGTTCCCTAAGGATGCAGTAGCGGTTGCAAGGGGGAGGCTGGCGTAGGTAAACTAGGTTCCCGGATCGCTCCAGGAGGGGGAGGATGCTGCGCGTCGAGGGCCTTCGGGTGGCGTATGGGGAGCGGGTGGTGATCCCGGAGTTGAGCTTTGCGGTATCGCCAGGGCAGGCCCTGGGGCTGATCGGGCCCAACGGGGCCGGCAAGACCACGGTGATCCGAGCTTTAAGCGGTGTGCTCCCGCTCCAGGGAGGGACGATCTTCTGGGAGACGGTGCCCCTCCACGCCCTGCCGCCGGAACAACGGGCCCGCTGGGTGGCGGTGGTCCCCCAGGGAGCGACGTTGCCCGAGGCCTTCACTGGCGAAGAAGTCGTGGCTTTCGGGCGAACCCCCTATCATCCCTGGCGAGGGGTTCTCTCGGATCGCGATCGTCTTCAGATCGCTCGGGCGATGATCCGCACCGACACGCAGCCCTTCGCCGAGCGCCGCGTGGGAACCCTCTCGGGGGGGGAGCGGCAACGGCTCCTGCTCGCTCGGGCCTTCGCCCAGACTCCCCGTATCCTCCTGCTGGACGAGGCCTTCGCCCATCTGGATCTCCGATATCAGGTCCGCCTGCTTTGCATGATCCGCCGCCTGTTGCAGGAAGAAGGGATGGCGGGGGTGCTGGCGATCCATGATCTGCATCTGGCGGCCCGCTTCTGCGATCAGCTGCTTCTGCTCCGAGAGGGCCGAGCCCTCGCCGGAGGTCCGCCCGAGGTGGCGCTCCAGCCCGCGCTGCTGGAGGCCGCCTATGGGATCCCGATGCGGGTGGAACGTCATCCGGAGGCCGGCTGGCTGATCTGGCCGGCGCTATAAACGGCTCCGCCGCCACTTCGCCCAGGCGGAGAGCAGATGCACCCAGGGGGGGCTGAGACGTGGGGTGGGGCGCGCATGCAGCAGGGCCCGGCGGAAGCCCTCCGCGTCCTCAAAGGGCGGCAACGCGGTCCACGCCCGCCCGAGCTCCCAAGCGATGTGGGCGTCGCTCCCGGAGAACCCTGGCTTGCCGAAACGGGCCGCCAGCGCTGCCGCACGGGCGTTATCGCCGGGGAAGAGGCATCGCGCGTTGAAGACCTCCACCGCATCGACCAGGGGAAGGATGGCCTCTGCCGTCCGCCAGCCCATCGCCGAGCCCCGGGCCCGATCGCATGGATGGGGGAGGGCCACCACCCCGCCCTGCTCCCGGATCCGCTCGATGGTCTCCAGCAGGGGGAGGCCCCTGGGGATCTCCCGTTCGATGAAGTAAGCCAGCACCTCGCCTTCCCGGGTCCGGATTTCCTCCCCAATGATGATCCGCTCCGGCGCCTTCTCCTTCAGCCGCAACGCCCCCTCGATGGTGTTGTGATCCGTCACCGCCACCCGATCCAGCCCGCGGCGCCGGCAGGCCTCTAAGAACTCCTCCAGCCCGAGGAGGCTGTCTGGGGAGTAGCAGGTGTGGGCGTGCAGCTCAACGCGCCACATGGGATCCCTCGCGGCATCGGGCCTCGATGAGGGCCACTACCTTCTGGAACACTTCCTCGATGTCCAGGGCGGTGGTGTCCAAGATGACCGCGTCGGGGGAGGGGCGGAGGGGCGCCACCTCCCGCTCCTGATCCAGCGCGTCCCGCTGCCGCATAGCCTCTAAGACCTCCTCAAAGGAGACCGCCTGCCCCCGTTCCCGGAGCTCCTGATATCGCCGTCGCGCCCGGGCCTCCA
>JAGHYO010000378.1 GCA_017743605.1 Thermoflexus sp.
CTCCCCTCATCCGGCGCCGGCGGGGCCGACGGCCTGGCGCAGCGCTTCCCGCAGGCGCTGGATCTCCGGCTCCCAGCGGGTCTCCCCCAGGGCGGCCCGCTGATGTTTGCGGAAGGCCAGCTCCGTCGCCAGGGCGTAGATCCATCCCAGCCGCCGGAAGGTGGTCATATCCCCGCGCAGCAACGCCCCCCATCGCGCGCCGATGCGACCCAGGATCGATGTGGCTTGCCGATAGAGGGCCTCCGGCAGCACGCCTGCCTCCACCTCCTCGCGGAGATACTGCCGCAGCCAGCGCTGCTCCCGGGTGAGCCCGTAGAGGGCGATGGCGAAGATCAGCAGCGCCCCTATCCAATCGAAGGGAACCCAGAACAGGCAGACCAGCGGGGACTGAGTGGCTTCGGTCAGGGTGGCCACGGTGTTGTGCAGGGCGTGGAAGGCCATCGCCCCGCCCAGGCCCAGGATGGGAGCGGTCAGGCGGACCAGGGCCGAGGTCGACAGCCGGGCGGCGGCGAACCCCAGGCCGGTGAGGGATGTGAAGGCGGCGTGGTTCAGGCCGAAGACGATGGCCCGGGCGATGAAGTTGCCGAACATCCCGGCCAGCCCGCCCTCCGACGCCGCGCCCAGGAAATAGAGGACGTTCTCGGTGGCGGCGAAGCCGAAGCCCACCAGGGAGCCGTAGAGGAAGCCGTCGTAGAGGCTGTCGATCTCCCGCCGGTAGAGCAAAAAGAGCAAAAAGACGAAAAGCCCTTTGAAGAGCTCCTCCGTGAAGGGCGCGACGAGGATGGCACCCAGGGCGCTCCCCGCGCCCTGCCCCAGGGCGGCCTGGAAGACGGCGGCGGCCGGGATCTGGGCGCACAGGGAAAGCAGGACGGTGGGGACGCTGCCCCACAGGAAGGCGGCGGCGATCAGCCAGAGGGGCTCCTTCTCGAAGCGGTCGAACCACCAGGCGAAGACCGCGTAGAGGAGCATCGGCCCGAAGGCCAGCACGGGCGCCAGACACAGGGCGATGAGGGGGAATCCTCCCTGGCTCTCCATGGTTGTCCCTCCGGTCGGGGATGAAGCCGTCGCTTACTCCGCCAGGCGGCGCAGGAGCTCGCGCAGGCGCCGGATCTCCTCCTCCCATCGGGCCTCCCCCAGGGCCGCCTGCTGATGCTTGCGGAAGGCCAGCTCAGCGGCGACCTGGAGCTGTTGCCCGCGCCGCCGCCACGTCGTGGCGTCGCCCCGCAGCAGCGGCCCCCAGCGGTAGGTCAGCCAGCCTCCCGGCGAGCGGAGGACTTCATACAGGGCCGCCGGGAGGACGCCGGCGGAGACCTCCTCCCCCAGGTAACGGGCGATCCAGGCCCGCTCCCGGCCCATCCCATAGATCACGATGCCGATCAGCAGCAGGACGCCCAGGGCGTTGATCAGGGCCTGTATGCCGGCCAGCCCCGGGTTCCAGAGGGTGGGCACGACGGCCAGCTCCCGCAGGCTGTGGAAGAGGAAGGCAGCCAGGACGCCCAGGAGGGGCCACGCCGGCCGCGCCGGGCTCCGGCTCAGCCGGCCCGCCGCCAGCCCCAGGCCGATCCACCCCGTGAAGAACGCGTGGGCCAGGCCCAGCGCCAGCGTCCGCCCGAAAGCCCCCTCCAGGCTCCAGCCCCGGGCCGGCGCCCCCACGATGGTGTCCGCAGCAGCGAAGGCAAAGCCGGTCAGGGCTCCGTAGAGGAAGCCGTCGTAGAGGCTGTCGATCTCCCGGGCATACAGGACGAAGAAGCCGGCCAGGAAGAGGGCCTTGATCACCTCCTCCAGAGCCGGCAACAGGAAGGCGTTCCCCCAGGTCCCCGCCCATAGCGGATCGAACAGGGCCGCGCCCCCGGCGAGGACCAGGGGCCGCAGCAGGGTCACCGCCATCTGCGCCAGGCTGCCCCAGAGGGTGGCGGCCCCCATTAGGGTCAGCGGCTCCTTCTCGTAGCGGTCGAACCACCATAGCAGCCCTGCGAACAGGAGGGTGGGGATCAACGCCCCGACCATGGCGATCCCCAGCGACGCAATCGCGGATGCCGTCATGTTTCACCTCCCGGTCATCTGTTTGGGGAAGGAGCCCGGCCCGCATGTAGGGCAACTGCGAGCAGTTGCCCTACATGTCCTGTAGCCGGAAGGCACTCACCTGCCCAGGAGATCTGGAAGGCCCCGGTCCGAAGAGGGCCGGGCTCCACCGATCTCAGCGCGCCTGGTAGGTGAACACATACAGGTAGGTATAGTTCCCGGTGTCGACGATGTAGCCCGCGAACTTAAGGGTGCCATCCTCCCGATACGCCTCAAAGGCCAGGCTGCCGCTGCTGTGGCTGTAGTAGCCGGGCTCGTTCACGATGCCGTCCTGATCGAAATCCATGTCGATCAGCGCATACTGGAACGGCGCATAGATCGGCTGGGCGCCCTGGGGAGTGACCAGAAGCCCCTGGAACCCCTGCACGTTGGGGAAGAAAGGACACGGGAAAAGGGTATAGCCCGGCTGGTCCACCAGAGAGCAATCCCGGTTGACCCGCAGGCCGCCGAAGGGGAACTGCACCTGGATGCTCCCATCCCCCAACGCTTGCACCTGGGTCGCAGACCCCGTTCCGGAGGTGAGGGGTCGGCACTGGTTGGCGTTCACATCACAGGTATAGCCGCCGGTCTGGACCAGCGTGAAGCCGCCTCCTCCTGCTCCTCGGGCTGGGCCGCCTCCGGCGGGTCCGCCTCCCGAAGGCATCCCGGTGGTCCCGCCGGGCTGGGGCATGGTCTGACCGCCGGGCGCGCCGGCTGGGCCGCCTCC
>JAGHYO010000379.1 GCA_017743605.1 Thermoflexus sp.
GGGAGTAATCCCCGCCCTTCAGGTGATCGGCGAAGGCCTGTCGGGCCCGGGCGAGAGGAGTCTCCGGCGTCAGCTCGGAACGGGCTTTGAACTCAAACAAGCTGGGCTGATGCGCCATCGGCCTCACCGGTGGCTGAGGGAATGAACCTTCTCCCGCCGCTCCACGACCCACGAGGCCAGCCCGCTGACCAGGAGGGTCAGAAGCACGATGGCCAGCGAGAGGGCAGGCGGGATGTGGACGTAATCCGAAAGCAGCATCTTGAGCCCGATATAGGTCAGGATCACGGAGAGGCCGTAGTGGAGATAACGCAGGCGCTGGATCAGGCCGGACAGGACAAAGTAAAGGGCCCGCAGCCCCAGGATGGCGAAGATATTCGAGGTGTAGGCGATGAACAGCTCGGGAGTGATGGCCAGCACCGCCGGCACCGAGTCCACGGCGAACATCAGGTCGGTGCTCTCCACCACCAGCAGGGTCAGCAGCAACGGCGTGGCCATCCACCGGCGCCCCTCCCGGATGAAGAAACGCTGTCCATGGAAGGTCGGGGTGATGGGCAGGAAGCGACGGGCGAAGCGGAGGACGGGGTTGCGCTCCGGGCGCACTTCTTCCTCTTCACTGCGCAGGGCCAGCCGGATCCCCGTGTAGACCAGAAAGGCGCCGAAGAGATAGACGGCCGGATGGAAGGCCTTGAGCAGCTGAACGCCGGCGAAGATGAAAGCGGCCCGCATCAGGACAGCGCCCAGGATCCCCCAGAAGAGCACGCGGTGCTGATAGGCCGGCGGGACGCCAAAGTAGGCGAAGATCACGGCGAAGACGAAGAGGTTGTCGGCGCTGAGGGATTTCTCCACCAGGTAGGCGGTGAGGAAGTGGAGGGCGGGTTCGTGGCCCCAGGCCAGCAGGATCAGGGCGTTGAAGGCCAGGGCTACAGCGATCCAGACCACGCTCCAGATCATCGCTTCTTTTAACCTCACCTCGTGGGCGTTCCGGTGAAACACCCCGAGGTCCAGAGCCAGCATGACCGCCACGATCAGATGGAAGAAGATCCACGCCCAGAGCGGGAACTCCATCGGCTCGCCTCATCCATTCAGGTTCAGATGTTACGTATCACGTCACCGCTTCACCGATCAGGAGGGTTCGGTAGTTGCTTCAACAGATGGTGTTGTTAGGGCCACCTCAAATTGGACCTTATCCCCCAACATCTCCGAAGCATCCAATACCTCGATCCCTATCAATTTTCCATCGCGGCTGAAATCCGCATACACACCCGGAACCACGATCTCCGTCCGGGCTGCCTTCTCCCCAGGATCGCCAAACCAGATGTAAAGCAAATCTCGAGCCGGATCGTATTCAATCTTCATTTATTCCTCCCTCCTCAGGAAGCCCTTTCCATATCTGGCGATCGCCGTCAGAAGCACAATGCCCTCCGGGGTTAACTTGTAGTATACCCTGACCTCCTTTTCCTCAAAGTATTGGCCTTCCCATTCCCTCCCGTAAGGGAACACCAGCACCCTTCCCCATGTCCCTGGTTTCGCATCGGGAGCCTCCCATCCTTCATTCATAACACGCTCGATCTCCTCCAGGGTGATGCCCCGTTGATGCATGCGCATCCGCAAGTGGGGATGAAGGTGCGCCTCGGTAATTCGGAGCCTCCGTTCACCTTGCGCCTCGCCCCCGCTCACAGCAGAGTCGCCTCCTTATGAGGGAGCGATCCGATCGCCCCCAAGGAGTGATAACTCTATAGACTCTATAGACTCTATAGACTCTATAGATTCTCTCTGCGGCTGAGCCTACCCCTTCCATCGTCTTCACCGACGGGCTATCCAGAATGGCCGCTTCCGGCTCTCCCTTTGTCGAAAATTAAGCGGGCCAGCGCCCTTACGGCCCACCCCATAGAGATTATCGCCCCGATGAGGAAAAGGGTCGAAAAGAGAAGGAGCGGGTGTGAGGCGAGGAGCATGCCCGCTGTGGTCTGCAACATGGCCCGCATGGCCGCGCCCAGCGCGGTCAACCCGCTGAAGGGGAGGAGGGGCATCCCGCTCATCCCGGCGGGGATAGCGATCCCGCTGCGCAACCCGGGGATCAGATGGGCGACGAGCAGGATAGGAGCCCCGTAGCGCCGGAACAGCAGAAGAGCGCGGTCGACCTCCGCCTCCCGGATCCCCAGCCAGCGCCCATAGCGGCGAACCGCGCGGCGGACACCCGGCTCGCCCCGTCGCCCGAAGGCGTAGAGGATCAGGGCGCCGACCACGGTGCCGGCGGTGGCGGCGAGGATGACCCCTTCCGGTCTCAGGACGCCGCCGGCGGCCGCCACTCCCGCCGCCGGCACCAGAAGATCCGAGGGCAGGGGCGGGAAGACCACCTCTACCACCGCAGCCAGGAAGATCCCCCCATACCCCAGCTCCGCCATCACCGATTCGATCAGCGCTCGAACCCGGCTTGTCCACTCTCCCAGCATCCGGTCTGCCTCCGTTCTGGATCAGCCGTCCAGGGATCCCAGCAGCCCCCGGCGCTCGACCCACTTCACCAGCTCCAGCACCGGCACCACCGTGGCTGCCGCCATCAGGACGATGGCCCAATCGATCGGCGGGAGGCTGTAGATCCCGAACAGATCCCGCAGGAAGGGCACGTAGATCAGCAACAACAGCATCGCCCCCTCCCAGAGGATCGCCCGGTTCAGCCAGCGGTTCGCGAAGGGCTGCCGCAGGACCGAGTGTCGATCCGAACGAAAGTTGTAGGCCTTGAAGAACTGGATCAGGACCAGGGATACGAAGGCCATGGTCATGGCCTCCT
>JAGHYO010000380.1 GCA_017743605.1 Thermoflexus sp.
TCCATGCCTCCGGTCCAAGATACAGAAACCCAACTTCTATCGAAAGGCCGATCAGAGGGCTCGGAGCCGTGTGGAGCGGTTCTTGGGGTGGCGGAAAAGGAGGGTTCCGAAGGTGGACGGTTCGGCCCGAAAGGCGGCTTTCCACCTTCCAGGCCTTCGTCCTCCTCGCCGGCTTCCTTATCCCCTGGAGGGTTTTGAGCTGAGTTCTTGTTGTAGGAGCGGCTTCCGCCGCGACCCTTACGTCATCAAAGACTGGGGTTCGGGGTGAAAGCCCCTCCCACCAGGAGCGACATGTTCCTTCTCGCATCCCGTGAAAGTGGAGCCCAGGGTTCATAATCCAGGATGCGCGGATTTGGGGGGCGGTAGGTCTCCGGCTACCATTGAGGATGAGCATTGTCCTCAACATCCGAACAGATCCCGGCCCACGCCGGCCGGATGTGTGCGGAGGCCTCGGATGGCGAACGGGAAAAGCGGCAAGGGCTTGCGCGGGTTGCTGGTCCTCACGGCCCTGGTCATCGGCCTGCTGACGGCTTGGGGCGCCCTGGTGCGCAGCACGGGATCCGGCCTCGGTTGCCCGGACTGGCCGCTGTGCCACGGCCGGCTCTTCCCCCCGATGGAGGACCTCGCCGCGTGGTTGGAGTGGATCCACCGGTTGCTGGCCGCCAGCGCCACGCCGCTGCTTTTCCTCTCCGCGCTCCTCGTCTGGCGGCGGGAGCGCCAGCCGGCCCTGTATCGGCCTCTCTTCTGGGCCCTGGGGCTGGTTTTCGGTCAGGCCCTTCTGGGCGGGCTGACGGTGATCCTGGAGCTTCACCCCACCATCGGCCGTGCACCTGGCCATGGCCCTCAGCATCCTCGCCCTCACCCTCGTGGCCGCCACTCGCGCCTTCGCCCCCTGGGCGGCGCGTCCTCCCCATCGCGATCTCGCGGCGATCCAGCCTGCGGCCGCAGCGGTGCGCGCCATTGGGATGGTCGGACTGGCGTTGTTTGCCCTGACGCTGGTGGGGGCCACGGTGACGGGGAGCGGCGCCTCCTGGGCGTGTTCCTCCTGGCCCTTCTGTGAAGGCTGGACGATCTGGCCCGGGGATCTGCTCGGCCGGGTCCACATGCTCCACCGGCTGGTCGCCCTGGGCGTGGGGGTCGCGCTGATATGGCTTGCGGTCCGCCTGGCTGCCTGGCCCGGGATCCCCCGCGGGATCTTCCGCTGGATGATCGCGGCCTGCGTGCTCTATCTGATTCAGATCGGACTGGGGGCCATCAACCTGTGGATGGGGTTCCCCGCTCTGCTGAACACGCTGCACCTCGGGCTGGCGACAGCGATTTGGGCGGCGGTCGTCATCGCCTGGGTGTGGGCGCTGGGGGAGGCCCAGTGGGCCGAGCCGGCCCTTCAGGAGGCGGTGCGGTTGCGTCACCTCTGGGAGCCTTATTTCACCCTCACCAAGCCGGGGATCGTGGCCCTGCTGCTGGTGACCACGGCCGGGGCGATGCTGATCGCCCAGGGCGGATTGCCCCCCATCCTCACCTTCATCTACACCCTGCTGGGAGGGTTCCTGGTCTCCAGTGGGGCCAACGCCATGAACAACGTGTGGGATGCGGACCTGGACCAGCGGATGCACCGCACCGCCCGGCGCCCGATCCCGGCCGGGCGCATCGGCCGGCGGGAGGCCGCGGTGGTGGCCTTGCTTTTCTCTGCCCTTGGGTTGCTCCTGTTGTGGACCTTCGTCAACGCCACGGCGGCGGGGCTGGCCCTGGCCGGCTGGATCTGGTATGTGGGGATCTACACGATGATCCTCAAGCGCTGGAGCCCCCAGAACATCGTGATCGGCGGGGCGGCGGGAGGGTTCGCGCCGCTGGTGGGCTGGGCCGCGATCACCGGCTGCGTGGATCCCATGGCCCTTTTCCCTTTCGCGTTGATCTTCTTCTGGACGCCGCCCCATACCTGGGCCTTCGCCATTCTCACCGAGCGGGATTACCGGGAGGCGGGGATCCCGATGCTGCCGGTGGTCACCGGCGCCCGCCCGGCGGCCCTCCAGGCGCTGATCTACACGGGGATCCTGGCGGCTCTCGGCCTCGCGCCTTTCCTGATGGGGGCCATGGGTCGGCTGTATCTGGCCGGGTCCCTCCTGTTGAACGCCTGGCTGTTGGGGCTGGCCCTTCGCCTTTGGCGGGATCCCTCCAAGGCCCATGCCCGCCGGCTCTATCACGCTTCCAACGCCTATCTTTTCATGTTCTTCGTGATGATGGCTGTGGACCGTCTGGTTCGGCTGTGAACCGGGGCTCCGGGAGATTTTGGAGAGCGCTCGGGTCCCGTGTGATCATGATGGCATCCGGCGATGGGGAGGGATCCGGCCATGGACGTGCGAGGAGGTCCCGCAGCCGCGCGGCCTCTGCGTTCTCCTGAGAGATCCCCTGCGATCTTCCGGAAGAGCGTTCTGCTTCTGCTGCTCCTCCTCGGGGCCCGCTGGCCGGAGCCAGCCCCGCCTCCCCGCGGATCCCCCTCGGATGAGGATCCTCAGGCCCTGCGTCGGTCCCTTCGGGAAGCCCGAAAAGAGGCGCCCAGGCCCCGCCGGCGGAGAGGGCCGTCCCCCTGTGCGACGCCCGGCGTGGTCTGCCGGGGATCCGCCCCGATGGTGGCTTTGACCTTCGATGATTGCTTCCTTCCGGATCTGGTGGAGCCGCTTCTTCAGGATCTGGAGGCGGTGGGCGCTCGGGCCACTTTCTTCTGTGTGGGCCGGGTGTTCCGGGCTCATCCGGAGCTGGCCCGGCGCCTGGTGGCGGGCCAGCTCCGGAT
>JAGHYO010000381.1 GCA_017743605.1 Thermoflexus sp.
GTATGAGATCACCCGGCGGGAACTGCGGGTGGTGGGCAGCTACGTCGGCCGCCACACCTTCCCCCTGGCCATCCAGATGCTGGAGCGCGGGGTGATCCGCCCCGAGATGCTGGTCACCCACCGCCTGCCGCTCTCCCGCTTCGGGGAGGGGCTGGAGCAGCTGCGCCGGGGGGAGGCGGTGAAGGTGATGATCGTGCCGACATAAGCGGCAGGCCGTCCACGAATGAGGGACACCAACACGTCCACGGCAGGAGGTTCGCGATGGGCAAGTGGCAGATCCCACCGGAAGGCGGCCACATGGATCGGCCGACGGGGATTTACTTCCAGAACATGACCGGCAAGCAGGTCATGGAGCGCCTGAAGCAGAACGACCTGATCATCATCCCGGTGGGCGCGACGGAGGCCCACGGCCCCCACGCGCCCTACGGGGAGGACGTCTTCCTGGTCACCCGGATGGCCGAACAGGTGGCCCTGCGCACCGGGTGCACGGTGAGCCAGCCGTTGTGGTTCGGCTCCCATCCGTATCACCACATGGGGATGCCGGGGACCATCGTGGTGCCGGAGGATGTGTTCGTCGGGATGCTCACGGCCATCATCGCCGGGTTCTGGAACGCCGGCTTCCGCAAGCAGATCATCCTCAACGGCCACGGCCAGGAATACGTCATCCCCATCGCCATCCACCGCTTCGCCAAGACCTACAAGGTGCCTGCGGTCATCGTCAACGTCAACTGGTATCACGCCATCCCCGATCATTTCAAGCTGAAGTCCGAAGGCGGGCCCTACGAGACCCACTTCATCCACGGAGATGAGGTGGAGACCAGCTGGAGCCTGGCCCTGTTCCCCGAGTTCATCCACATGGAGGACGCGGTGGACACGGAGCCTTACAGCTTCCTGCCCACCGACAGCGAGCACATCGACAAGGCGGGGAACCTGTTGCGCAAGCCGATCGCCTGGTATGCCCAGGTGGGCCTGCGCCCCATCGAGGTGAAGGCCTACCAGCCGGGCGTGGTGGGCAAGGCCACCCTGGCCAGCGCCGAGAAGGCCAAACCCGGGGTGGAGCAGCTCCTGGACTACCTGGAGAAGCTGGTGCGGGACATCCTGGAGGCGTTCCCGCCGGGGAAGCTGCCCCCGCTGGAGGGGGTGACCGAGCGGGAGCGGGAGATGCTGGAGCCCTACCTCAAGATGCCCTTCGAGCCCGGCTGGCGCAGCCTGTATGAGCTCCATTACCCGATGTGAGCGGCAGCGTCCGGGAGGAGGAAGCGCTCCTCTATGATGCTCTCCCCGGAGGTCCTTGCGGAAGGACTGCGTCCGTATGGGCTCCATCTGATCGCGGAATCCATCCGGGAGCTCCCCGACGGCGGAGCGATCTTCGCCGCCCACCAGGGAAACGAACGGCGGATCGGATGGATGGGGGAGGCATCCCCCTTCCCCGCCCCGGATCCTCGCATGCCGATCCGTATCCAGGGGCAACCCGTGTGGATCCACCCTTGGACGTGGGCGCATTATTGCCTCCTGCGGGAACGCCTCCCGGCCCTGTCCCCCGCGCGGTGCGATCGGCCTGCCTCCTTCGGGGCGGGGGATCGCCTGGGGATGGCCACGGCGGCTCAGATCGCCGCCCTGGAGCGCTACCCGGTCTTCCCGGTGCTGGCCCAGCAGTCCCCCCGGGAGCTCGCCCGCACCGGCCGGGATTTCCAAACGGTCCTGCTCGATGCCGCGTGGGGGGTCTTCGCCTCCGGATTCGCGGGCCCCTTCGGCGCCGACGCCGATCACCTCCAGGATGAGGCGCAGCTGCGGGCGGCGGCCGAGGCCGGCTACTCCCTTTACACGTTTGATCTGCGCCGGGCCCTGGCCCGGGGCCCTCGCCCGTGGGAGGCGCTTTCGCCCCTCGCCCGCTCGGTGGTCGCCGAGCTGGCGGACCGGCGGGTCGAGACGCCGGAGGGCCTGCGAACCCTGGAGGAGCCCGCCCTGCAGGCCGCGGCCTGCCGCTATGAGCCGGCCCTGGAGGAGGTGGTCCGCGGGGCCGAGATCCTCCGCGACCAGGGGATCGCGGCCGACCTGGAGGTGTCAGTAGACGAGACAGAGGAAAAAACGACTCCGGAGGCCCACGCGTTCATCGCCGTGTATCTGCAACGGCGCGGGGTGGCCCTGTGGAGCCTGGCCCCCCGCTTCCCGGGGGTCTTCGAGAAGGCCGTCGATTACGAAGGGGAGGTGGAGCGCTTCGCGCAGGCAGTCGCCCTCCACGCCGCCGTGGCCCGGACCTTCGGGGGCCACCGGCTCAGCCTGCACTCCGGCAGCGAGAAGTTCCGCATCCTCCGGGTCTTCCGAGAGGCAACCGGAGGACACTTCCACGTGAAGACCTCCGGGACCACCTGGCTGCAGGCGGTGCGGGTGGTGGCGCGGGTAGCCCCCGCCCTCTTCGCCGAGCTCTACGCCATCGCCCGGGCGCATCTGGAGGAGAGCCGCCGGGATTACCCCATCGCGTTGCGGCCGGAGGCGCTGCCCCCTGCTCTCCCCGACGATCCCGAAGCCGCGCTGGTCGACCGCGCCGTGCGACAGCTCTTCCACATCTCTTACGGCGTGCTATTGCGCGAGCGAGGGCCCGCTATCCGGGCGCTCCTGGAGGCCCACGAGGCGGAGCACTTCGCCGCCGTCCGGGAGAACCTGGAACGCCACCTAGAGGCATTGCTAAAATAGATCCGGGATGAGAGAATCCAACTCGCTCCACCTCAGCGATCCGCCAGCCCAACGGAGGGATGAATGAATGAGCTTCGCAGGCCCAGGCCGAT
>JAGHYO010000382.1 GCA_017743605.1 Thermoflexus sp.
AGATGTGTATAAGAGACAGGGGGTGACATCCGGCGTCCCGGTCGGCGTCGGCGAGGGAGGGACGTAGAGGCGTTGCCCGGCGCTCAAGGACAGCGTGGTCAGGCAGTTCGCCTGCATCAGGTCGGAAAGGGGAACCCCGAAACGCACGGACAGCCGGTAGAGGGTCTCCCCAGGTTGCACCGTGTAGAGCACCCAGTCCGTGGGCGGGCCGCAGGGAGTAGGGTTCGGCGTTGGGGTGGGCAGGCGAACCGGCAGATAGACCCGCTGCCCGATGAAAAGGGCAGGACGCCGCAGGCAGTTGGCCTCCAGGAAGCGCGGGACGGAGATCCCCGCCAGGGTTGCCAGCCGGTAGGCCGTGTCCCCAGGTTGCACCCGATAGGGGATCCAGTCTGGGGGCGGTCGGCACTGGGCCCTCGGCGTCCCAGTCCCCGTAGGGGTTGCGAAGAGAGCCGGCGTGAGCGTTTCCTCCGGCGTCCCGAACAGCGCTGGGGAGGGAGAGGGCGTCGGAGAGGCCGGGATGGGGAAGAACGCGGGCGAGGGTGTCGGCGTCTCCACGGGCCCCGACGCTGTGGGGGTGGCCGTTCGGCCCTCTAAAAGAGAAAGAGGAGAGGGGCTCGTGGCCCGGGGAACGGCCGCCGGGCGTGGCCAGCCCTCCACCGCCGCCATCCACAGGGCCCCTAGGATCAGAATCCCCAGCCCGATCAGCGCCAGCAACGTCCGCATCGCCTCCCTCCCTTGCCCTCAGGAGGAGGCCAGGGGCAGCACGACAGTGACGACGCTTCCCACCCCGGGCTCGCTTTCCACCCAGATTCGCCCCCCGCTGGCGTCCACCAGGGCCCGCGCGATGGAGAGGCCGATGCTATCCCCCACCCCGGGGATCGGCGGCGTGGTCGCCTGATAGCGCGGGACGAACACTCGGGGGATCTCCTCCCCTGGGATCCCTCCCCCTGTATCCCGCACGCTGAGGAAGAGCGCGTCGGGGATGCTGGGGTTGCGGCGGGCCCGCAAGACGATGGCTGTGCCCGAGCGGCTGCAGAGAGCGGCGTTGTTCAAGAGGCGATAAAGGATCTGCTGCCCCGCATCCCGGTCCAGCCGCACCGGGGGCAGGTCCTCCGGCCACTCCAGCTCCACCCGGAGGCCCCGCTCCTGGAGCACCGGCTGCAGCTGCTGGAGGACTTCGTCGCGGAGCTCTTCAGGGCGCAGCGGCCTAGGCTCCAGCCGGAAGATCCCGGCCTTTAGAGCGGCGATCTGTAAGGTCTCCTGGATCAGCCCCGCCATGCGTTCAATGTTAGCCCGGATCCGCAGCAGGAACTGCCGCTGGGTGGCTCCCAGGATCCCCACCGTTTCCCCCAGGAGCAGCTCTGTATAGCTTAGGATGGCCGTGAGCGGCGTGCGCAGCTCCTGTATGAGGGCCAGGACCAGCCCATCCCGCTCCTCTCCGGATCCCGAGGGCGCCTCCTTGGCGGGGACGGCCGCCACGGGCAGGACGGCCCGGGCCTCCAACAGCTGGGCCAGCTCCTCCGCCCGGCGTCGCCAGCGCTCCCGCTCTCCCTCTGCCTCCGCCGCTCGGGTGGCCCAGCGATGGATCTCCCGCTGTAGCAACCGGCGCTCTTCCTCCAGCCGGCCCTCCAGCTGCCGGATGGCCTCCTGGCGCGCCTGCTCGAGGGCCCGCATCGCTGCCTCCAGGCGCGTCAGGCGCTCCCACTCCCGAAGCAGGCGCAGCCCCTGGGCCAGAGCCCTGGCCATCTCCCGGGCCAGCTCGGGATGCCGAGGACGGCTTTCCCTAGCCTCCGGGGGATAGCCGATCAGCCAGAGGCCCAGAACCCGATCCGAAACGACGAGCAGCTCCACCTGCAGAGAGCCAATGCGCTCCATCCCGAAGGCCTGCCAAAGGCGGGTGAAGGCCTCTCCGGCCTGATCCGCCGGAGCCATGAAATCTCCCCGGCGTTGAGCCATCCCCTCCTGCCAGCGGGGGTATTCCGACAGCGTCAGGACGAGATCTGAGCCGGCGCGGGGCAGGTTCTCCCCCTCCCGGGCGATGAAGACCAGCTGGTCCTCCCGCAAAAGCCCGATCCCCATCCAGCACGCGCCAAGCCATTCCCTCGCCATTCGGAGGGCTTCCCGGAAAGGATCCGAGGCCTCCCGATCTTGAAGAGCCTGGAGCAGGCTCGCTGTCCAGGCCGGCCACGCGGATGCCACCTGCCGCAACACTGGAGAGCGCTCCCGGACCGCATCCAAGGCGAGCTGGTAGGTCCCTGCCAGCCAGAGCGGATACGCGGAGAGGACGCCCAGGCGGATCCACGGGGAAAGATGCGTTCCCAGGAGGGGGGCGTTCAGCTGCAGCAGCGCCCCCAGGGCGAGGAGAGAGAAGCCCAGGGCCCCGGGCGTGGGGAACCCCCGCGGGCGCTGGGAAAGCCACAGCCCGCCGATGGCCAGGTTCAGCCCCAGCGCCCACAGGGTCCATGCCCGCTCCGGAGGGGTGGCGGCGTAGACTGCCGTGGGATCCTGGAGGGCGATGCTCAGCCACGCCGGCGCTGTCGCTCCGTAGACGCCTAAGACCAGCAGAGTATGGAGGGCTGGGGCCCAGAACCCGAGCCCCGGACCAGCCATGGCCCAGCCCAGCCATCCCCAGGTCGCCAGATCCACCGCCCGCTCCAGCGGCGGCAGGAGCGTCCCCGGAGGCAACCCCCGCGTCTCCCCAAAGGCGGCCCCGAACAGGATCAGGCGGCCTATCAGGCCCAGGCCAGCGGCCACCGCCAGAC
>JAGHYO010000021.1 GCA_017743605.1 Thermoflexus sp.
CCAGCTGCACAGTATAGCATGGGATTTAGCGATCGGCCAGTCCTCCCCTGATGCCTATAACTTTTTGCCCTCCGCCGTCGACACGATGGGCGGATCATGGCGCGCCGTTCGCTCCTCCCATTTCGACCACAGGCGGGGAGACGTTGCTTGCAAAAAGCTCTTCACTTTGGAACCCCCGCCCCCTTTCACATCATTCGGGCTTATCGGGTCGTGCCACATCGGCCAGAGGCGGGCTGCGAATGGCAAAAGGCCCTCCCCCTCCGCTCCCACATCCTCTCCCATCGCCCCCTGTTTCACCACACTGAAAACCGCCTCCAGACGATTCAGCCCCCAACCCCCACAGGCTCAGTATACCAGTAACCACCCCATCCGGCCCGACGGTTCAGCCTGTCCGTTGCGCTCATCACCCCAACGGCCCAGCCGCTCGCCAGCACGCCCCCAGGTCCGGCAGCCACCCCATCGCCTCCTCCGTCGCCCTCGGACAGATCCCCAATGGCCGCAGGAGGCGTAAAGGCGATGGAGTCCCCCTTCTCCCCTCACAGGCCATCGCGGGTTCCCACCGAGCCGGGCTTCCTCTGGGTAGACCACCGCGATGGCGGGGTCCGGGTGCGCCCGGGCCACCCGCCCTCCCGCCGGGCCCTCTGGTGTTCGTCGTCAGAGACCGGGCTGGGGACCCCCCTTTGGCCCGCACGCACGTCATCCTCTTCCGATGTGGCCGCTGCGCACGCTCTCCGGGCGACGGGGCTTCGCCCACCTGGTTCCCCGGGCCGGTCGCGCCGGGTCGGAAAGCGTCCCCACTGCGCTCCGGAGGCCGTCATCGCAGGGAGAGGGCCGGAGCGGGGCGACGGGTCCCCCAGCGACGGAGTCGGTCAAGTTGCTGCGACGCCCGGTGAGACGGTGGGGCAGGAATGCGCTCCGTTGCTGGTTCCGGTCTGCTGCGTTGAAGGTGCGGATCTGCTCCTGGGCCGTGCGGGGGCGCAGTTCCCGGAGAAGGGGGATCTCCCGGACCGGAGGTCGGTCCCGGGAGGGCCGGGGGATCGTGGCGTGGCGAAGGAGCGCTGCGTGAGGGGGCCGCTGCGGTGGGGGCAGCTGTTGGGTGTGCTTCTTGGGAGGCGGAGGAGCTCGTGACGGCGGGTAGGCTTGTCTCTTTTTGGGGCTCGCATCTCCGTGACGCTCGCTTGACGATTGCTTGCCCGCCGGAGGTGAGCCCGATTTTGTGAAGGGAGGCTGTGAAGATCGGTTTTTATAGGAGGGGCTTCAGCCCCGAACCCTTGGCCCTCATCGGCGCAAAGTTGGCGGCCAAAGCCGCTCCCACAGGGATTGTTTGTTTCTTTACGAAGGGCGGAGGATGGCCGGTGCGGCGGCGACCTGTTCGGCCAGAGCGCGGATGGCGGTGATCTGTTCGACCATCTCTGTCCGCCCCTCCTCCCGCATGCGCGTTTCCATCTGTTGTAGCCACTGGAGCCACTCTGGGGTCAGCAGAGGGCGGTTGCGCTCTAGAAGCCGACGGCGCCCCTCCTCCGAGGGGGTGTTGAGCAGGGCGTTGAGCAGTCGCAGCTCCGGCGGCAGTGTCTGCTGCAGGATGGCCATGGCGAGCCGCCCCAGGAGATCCAGGGCCTGGGCCAGCCGCGTGTCACCCTCTCGCAGGGCCGCCTGGATGTTCATCTGGAGGACGTCGAAGAAGATGTCGTCCAGCTCGGCGAGGTGCTGGACCAGCTGCTCCTGCAGCTCGCGCTCGGAGGGGGCGCTCAGGAGCTCCCGGATCAGACGGGCCCGCTCCTCATACAGCCGCCGGACCTCCTGATCCACCGCCTCACGGGTCTCGAGGATCTCCCGGCGCAGGGCGATCAGGCGTTCGGCCTCCTCGGCGCGCCCGGCCTGCTCTGCCTCCTCAATCCGACGCGTCAGGTTCTGGAAGAAGCGGTAGTCCAGGAAGGGGCGGCCCAGGGCCACCAGGGTCTGACGGGTCGCCACGTCTGAGGCCTCCAGGAGGGCCTCCAGGAGGGTCTCCGGGCTGGGCGCTCGGGCAAATTTCTCTACGACTTGGGACCGAGCCCGCACCTTCTGCCCATAGGGGGTGAGCTCCATCAGACGGTCCCGGATGGCCATCAGGCGCGCCAACTCCTCCGCCGAGCCCTCCCCCTGGACCGCGACCAGGGCCTCCTGGAAGAGCCGGAAGAACTCCCCATCGATCTTCTCAGCGTTCTGCCGGATGAGTTCCTCGGCGTCCTCCACGCGTCGAGCGTTCAGGATGCGCTGTAGCAGGAGCGTCCGCTCCTCCATGGCTTTGAGGTCCTCGTCCGTGTAGCCGTCAGCCCGGAGGATGGCCTCCAGCATGCTCTGGATGGAGAAGAACTCTTTAGGCTGCAGCAGGTAGGCCTTGCGTTTCTCCCGGGGCAGCTGGCGCAGCACTGCCTCCGTGAGCTGCCCCACGATGCGCTGGCGGTCGGCCTCCTTCAGGTTCGCTTGGATCGGGACGAAGATGAAGGCCAGTTCCTTTTCTGGGTCGTGATACAGGAAGGGAGCGGCGAAGCTGACTCGGTTGCCGCACCGGGGACAGACGAAGGCATTGAGACGCCCGGCTAGAAACAGTCGCTTGAGCTGAGGCTCCTCCGAAACATCGATGATCTGGCGGACCTGAACCTGCACCGCCTGACTGCAGAACGGACAGCGGACGGTCATCGGCGTGGGGGGGAAGGGCATGCCGATCCTCCTCGCGCGATCTTTGATCCTCCACATCGATCCAGGGTGCGCTGCGCAGCGCCCGTTGGACTGATTGTAAACCTAGAGGGCGGATCTTTGAAAGGGCAGGGAAGGCTCTTCCGAAGCCTTCCCAGGCATCGAAAGCCGAACGCGCGCGGGAAGGAAGCGGCCGATGTGCGGCGAAACGGAGGAAGGCTTCCTAACGTTGGGATCAACCGATCTCTCAGGCGACCTGCTCTCCCCTTACTGCGAAACTGGCAAGGCCTGGGCAAGGGAAGAGGCTTTACCTCTTCGATCCCAGAGAGGATGCGCGGTAAACACCACCGTGAGAGACGTTCCGAGGCGCCCCTGGCGCGAAGCGCTCATGGCCAGCCGGAGACTATCCGGGAATAGAGCACGGAGACGCTCCGCCCGAACACCGTCAGGGCTACCAGGACAACTAAGGCGATCAGCAGGAGGATCAGGCCGTATTCCACCAGCCCCTGTCCCCGCTCCCGAATCAGACGTCGCATCGCTCCCTTGCCTCCTGGGATTCAGGATCCCCGTCGACAGAGATTGTCCCACGGCAGCATTAAACCATCCTCGTGGTTCCCAAAACCCCAATAGAAGTTATAATTAAGCGTAGGTCAGATTGCTTCGGCTCTACATTAAGACGAGGCCCATAAGTCGAGCATTAGATTTTCAGAAACAACTATACCAAATTAGCGAGCCCCATTGGTTTTCGGAGGATGACCCTCGCCAACCTATGTCAGTCCATTTTCCGTTAGACTGTTTTCTGGGAATCGAAATTTAATCTCTCTCATAAAGCGCGGGTAATCTGATAAATTGCTCACTACAAAGGAAACTCAGGTTTCAACCATGCGGGCCCCATAATTATACAGGCAGGAGGCCGCCGAAGTCATAGGACTTTGGTCGTATGGGGTGGGATGCGGATTACTTCCCAAGTGCAATCCCGTCCTCCCGGATCAGGCCGGTGAGCTCGGCGTAAGGCACGAACTCGAACCAGCGGGCTTGCTCTGCGGACCGGGGGGGAGGGGCTGGGCGGCGGGCGGGATGAAGGCCGGCTTCCGGCAGCCAGCGCTTCTCAGAGACCGTCACGACCCAGCAAGGCCGCCCGAACGCTCGGGCCAGCCGGGCGATGGCCCGCGTCCCCACCTTGTTGACGATCCCCTCCGCCTCCCAGGCGTCCGCTCCCACCAGGACCAGGTCCACCTCCGGCAGCCACTGCAGGGCTACCAGATCTGGGAGGAGGACAGCGGAGTGACCCTGGGCGGCCACGTCCTCCGCCATCCGCCGGCCCTCTCCGCCGGGCTCGGCGAGGGGACAGATCACCTCCAGGCGATGGCTCTCCTGAGCAACGAAGTAGAGGGCGCGGAGGACGGTGCCGCTGCGGGAGTGGGTCATGATTGTTCGGGCCCCGCGCAGGAGGGCCGCCGCGTGCCGGGCCGCCGCCTCCTCGTGGGCCTCCAGCCGCTCCCAGAAGGCTCGAGCGGCTGCAGAGAGCGCCGCCCGGGCGGCCAGGGGATCCAGGGCCTCCGCCAGCGCCTGTCGGGCAGCGGCACCGAGATGCAGCGGTGGGGCCATATCCGGATGCGCAGCATGCAGGGTGGTGAGCAACGCCTCCAGCTCAGAGCGGAGCTCCTCCATCCGCTCCACTGGGATCGCCTGGGCCCACGCCTCCAGGATCCGCGCCGCCTGATGGGCCAGGGCCATGGCCCCGGAGACATGGTCGGCCTGATAGGCCCGCAGCAGCTCCCGCCAGTCCACACCCATATCCACTTCCGCGCCGGATCGATCTCTCCAGGAGGAGCCGGATCCTCTTGCGCCCCGCAGGCAAAACCACGGCGGCCGCATGTTGTGGCAAAATCGAGCTCTGCAGGAGCGGCTTGAGCCGCGACCCCTTGTACTATGGTTTTGGGCTAAGGTCCCTCCCACGGAAGAGCGATATTTGGCAGGAGCGGCTTCCGCCCCAACCCTTGCGCCGTCGAAGACAAGTGGGTCGGGGCTAAAGCCCCATCTACAAAGGCCAACGTTCGTAGGAACAGCTTCCTCCGCGACCCCTCGCGGGTTCAAAGAAGAGGGTTCGGGGCTGCAGCCCCTCCTACAGGAAAATCATTCGCAGCTTCTGCCGCAACTCCCTGAAAGACGGAGCGCGCGATGGGATCGAACTGGCTGTTCGAATGGGTGGCACCGTTCTATGACGTGGCGATCCGTTTCCTGGATCCGAGGCCCCTGACCCGTCATCTCGCCCTCCCGGCAGAAGGTCGGCTGCTGGACCTCGGCGGGGGGACCGGTCGGGTGGCGTGGGCGCTGCGCGGGCAGGTCGGGACGGCGGTGGTGGCGGACGCTGCCCAGGGGATGCTCCGCGTGGCGCGACGCCGTCCTGGGCTCCTCTCCGTGCAGGCCCTTGCAGAGCACCTGCCCTTCCCTAACGCCTCCTTCGACCAGGTAGTCATCGTCGATGCCCTGCATCACTTCATCGACGCCGGGGCCGCGATCCGGGAGGTCGCCCGGGTGCTCCGGCCGGGTGGACGACTGGTGGTCGAGGAGCCGGACATCCGCCAGTGGCCGGTGAAAGGGATCGCCCTCCTGGAGCGGCTGCTCGGGCTGCGGAGCCGCTTTCTCCCTGGGGAGGCCGTCGAAGCCCTTGCCCGCTCCTCCGGGCTGCAGACCCGGATCGAACGAGACCGCCTCTCCTTCCGCTTCTGGGTGATCGGTCTGAAGCCGCCGGAGGCATGAAGCCTTCTGTTACCGGAGCCCGCCCGGTAGCTCTAGCGCTGAGCTCGCCGGGAGCCAGGGAGAGGCCGAGCCCTCCACCTGGCGCTGGGCAGCCTTGAGGGTGTTGACCAGCAACATGGCGACCGTCATGGGGCCCACCCCGCCGGGGACCGGCGTGATGGCCCCGGCGATCGGAGCCACGTCCTCGAACGCCACGTCCCCCACCAGCCGGTAGCCCCGCGGATCCTGAGGGTCCGGCACCCGGTTGATCCCCACATCGATCACCACTGCTCCAGGGCGCACCATCTCCCCCCGCACCAGACCCGGGCGCCCCACGGCGGCGATCAGCAGGTCCGCCTGTCGCGTCAGCGGCGCCAGATCAGAGGTCCGGGAGTGGCAAAGGGTCACGGTGGCGTCCAGCCGCAACAGCAGCAACGCCATGGGGAGCCCGACGATGCGGCTGCGCCCCAGGATCACCGCGTGGCGTCCGGCAATGGGGATCCCAGCCTCTTGCAGCATGGCCAGGATCCCCAGAGGGGTGCAGGGGATGAAGTAGGGATCCTTCCCCTTCAGGCCCAGCCGTCCGAGGTTTGCTAAATGGAAACCGTCTACGTCCTTCTCCCGAGGGATGGCCCCCAGGATCTCCTCCTCATCAAGGTGGGGCGGGAGGGGCAACTGGACCAGGATACCGTGGATCTCGGGGCGGGCGGCGAGGGCCTGCAGACGCTCCCGCACGGTCTCCGGTTCCACATCGGCGGAGAGACGCTCGCCGAAGGCTTGGATCCCCACCTCCGCACACGCCTTCTGCTTGGCCTGGACGTAGGTCCGGGAGGCCGGATGATCGCCGATGAGGACAGTGGCCAGGCCGGGGACCTGCCCGGTGCGGGCCCGGAAGGCCTCCACCTGGGCTTTGACCCACGCCTGCCAGCGGGCTGCCATCGCCCGCCCGTCCAGGATACGCGCTGCCATCGCCTCCCCGCCTCCTCCGTGGGGGGACTTATCCAGAGCTCCCCCCGGATGTCATCCCCTCCTCTCCGGCGCGGGCTCCCGCATTGCCCACTAAGCTCGAGAGACGAGTGACCAGCCGAGTGACCTCCATCGGGAAGACAAACTTGGTGGCGGGGCTGGCCCCCAGGGCTTTGAGGGCGTCCAGATACTGGAGCGTCATCGTGTTGGCGTCGAGGGTGCGAGCCACACTGAAGATCCGCTCCAGGGCCAGGGTGAACCCCTCCGCCCGCAGGATCTGGGCCTCCCGCTCCCCCTGGGCCCGCAGGATGGCGGCCTCCTTTTCCCCCTCCGCCTTGAGGATGGCCGCTTGCTTTTCGCCCTCGGCCACCTTCACCGCCGCCTCCCGCTTACCGTCGGCCTCGGTCACCAGGGCCCGGCGGTTGCGCTCCGCCGACATCTGTCGGGTCATCGCCTCCAGCACGTCCCGAGGGGGCTGGATCTCCCGGATCTCCACGGCGGTGACCTTCACCCCCCAGCGCTCCGTCACTTCGTCCAGCTTCACCCGCAAGGCTTGGTTGATGTATTCCCGCTTGGCCAGCACGTCGTCCAGCAGGATGTCCCCGATCACCGCTCGCAGCGTGGTGGTGGCGATCCCCACCGCCGCCGAGACGAAGTCCCGCACCTGCACTACGCTGTCGACCGGATCCACCACCCGCCAGTAGATCAGGAAGTCGATGCCGATGGGGGCGTTGTCCTTGGTGATGGAGGTCTGTTGGGGGATCTCGCGGAACTGCTCCCGCAGGTCCACGGTGACGGCGCGATCCACGACGGGGATGAGGATCACCAGGCCCGGCCCCTTGGCGCCGATGACCTTCCCCAGGCGGAAGACCACCAGGCGCTGGAATTCGGGGACAATGCGGATCAGGGAGCCGAGGAGGGCTACGAAGATCAGGCCGGCACAGAGCACCAGAAATAGTGTACTGATCAGCGCTTCCATCGAGACCTCCGAAGGCAAGGTTTTGCCGTCCGACCGCTTTCCCGGTTTTTATTTTAGAGGAAAACCCCGGCCGCGTCCTGGATGCGGCGTCCCCGGGATTAGAATACATATAGCCCCCAACGGGAGGCCGAGGGGAATGGGAGGATCCCTGGAGGAGATCGCCCGGGAGGTGATCGCTTGCCGACGGTGCCCACGGTTGGTGGCCTATCGGGAGGCGGTGGCCCAGCGCAAGCGACGGCAGTTCCAGGATTGGGAATACTGGGGCCGACCGGTCCCTGGTTTCGGCGACCCCCAGGCCCGGGTGCTGGTGGTGGGCCTGGCGCCGGCCGCCCACGGCGCGAACCGGACCGGGCGTATGTTCACCGGCGACGGCTCGGCGGATTTCCTGATCGCCGCCCTGTATCGCGCCGGCTTCGCCAGCCAGCCGGCCTCCACCCATCGGGAGGACGGCTTGGTCTTGCAGGACGTCTACCTCACCGCGGTGGTGCGTTGCGCGCCGCCTGACAACCGGCCGTCCCCAGAGGAGCAGGCGCGATGCCGGCCGTATCTGGTGCAGGAGCTCCGGGCGCTCCCTCGTCTGCGGGTCGCGGTCACCCTGGGGCAGATCGCCACCGAGGGGCTCATGCGAGCGCTGCAGGAGCTAGGCTATAAGGGGCCGCGCCCGGCCTTCCGCCATGGGGCGGTGCATGCCCTAGGACCTGGGTGGCCTGTTCTGGTCATCTCCTATCATCCCAGCCGCCAGAACACGCAGACGGGCCGCCTGACGTCGGAGATGTTCGACACCGTCTGGGAGACGGTGAAACGTCTGCTGAAGGATACGGAAAGCCCTGCCGCTTTCGGATCCTAAGGCGCTGGGGGGGTCATCCATGAGCGAGCACTGGCCGCATCCGACAGGGGATGTGAGCGAGACAGCCGGGTGGTGGGTGCCAGGCCGGGATCGCACCCAGCGGATCCCGCCCCAGCCGACAACAGGAGGGCCGTCGGGCGGGCCGCCGCGGCCGCCCCGCGCCACCCCAACGGCCTCCCGTCGTCCCTGGGCCCGGCGGATCCTCGCCGGGCTGCTGATCCTGAGCTTGCTGGGCACCGCGGGGGGCGTGGCTGCCCTGGCCGGATACGTCTATGTGGCCATGCAGCTGCCGCCGCCGGAGACGCTCCAGGAGCGGGCGCTGAACCTTTCCACCTCGCTGGTGCTCATCGACCGCAACGGAGAGCCGATCGGGGAGATCGCTGACCCCCAGAGCGGACGCCGCCAGCTGGTCCGCCTCTCGGAAATCTCCCCCTGGCTGATCCGGGCCACCGTGGCCACCGAGGACCCCCGGTTCTGGCAGCATCCGGGGTTCGACCCTATCGCCATCGTCCGGGCGATCTATCAAGCGATCCGGGAGGGAGAGGTGGTCAGCGGCGCCAGCACTATCCCCCAGCAGCTGGTGCGCAACTTGATCATTTCCCCGGAGCGGACGCTGCGGCGCAAGATCAAAGAGGCGGTGCTGGCTGCGGAGATCACCCGCCGTTACCCCCGGGAGCAGATCCTGGAGATCTACCTCAACACCATCTACTACGGGAACCTGGCCTATGGAGTGGAGGCCGCCGCCCGCACCTACTTCGGGAAATCCGCCAGGGACCTTACCCTAGCGGAGGCCTCCTTCCTGGCCGGGCTTCCTCAGGCCCCGGCCCTGTACGATCCCTTCGCCCCGCAGGGCCGGGAGCAGGCCCTGCGGCGCCAGCGGGACGTATTGCGGTTGATGGGGGAGGCTGGCTTCGTTACCCCGGAGCAGGCGGAGGCTGCGGCCCGAGAGATGCAGGCCTATCCCTTCCAGAAGCCCCCAGCTGCATCCCCTGCCCCCGAGGCGCCCCACTTCGCCCTCTACGTGCTGCAGTGGCTGGAGCAGACCTTCAGCCTGGAGCCCCAGACCCTGCACCGGGGCGGGCTGCGGGTGGAGACCACCCTGGACCTCCGCCTCCAGCGGATGACGACCCGCGTCCTGCGGGAGCAGGTGGCCAAGCTGACCAACAAGAACGTCCGCAACGGGGCGGTGGTGATCCTGGATCCCCGTACCGGCGAGATCCTGGCTATGGTGGGGAGCCCCAACTACAACGACGCCGTCCACGGGGGCCAGATCAACATGGCCATCGTCCCCCGCCAGCCGGGTTCCTCCATCAAGCCCTTGACCTACCTGGCGGCCTTCGAGAAGGGGTGGACGCCCGCCACCTTGATCTGGGACGTGCCGACCCGCTTCCCGGATGGGCCGGGGCGCTTCTACGAGCCGGTCAACTACGATCGCCGCTTTCACGGCCCGGTCACCGTGCGCTACGCCCTGGGGAACTCCTACAACATCCCGGCGGTGAAGGCCCTGGCCTTCGTGGGGCTGCCGGCCTTCCTCCAGCGCGCTCGGGATCTGGGCATCACCACCCTGACCCGGCCCGATTACGGCCTCTCCCTCACCTTGGGCGGCGGCGAGGTGCCCTTGCTGGAGATGGCCGGGCTGTACGCAGCCTTCGCCAACGAAGGCCGGCGGGTGCCCCCGGTTCCGGTCCGCCGGATCACCGACGCCTTCGGCCGTGTGCTCTACGAATACGCGCCGCCGCCGGGACAGCCGGTGATGCGGCCCGAGCACGCCTATCTCATCACCCACATCCTCTCCGACAACGAGGCCCGCAAGGCTGCCTTCGGGCCCAACAGCCCGCTGAAGCTCTCGCGGCCGGCGGCGGCCAAGACGGGGACCACCGACGACTTCCGGGACAACTGGACGCTGGGCTACAGTCCGGATTTAGTGGTGGGGGTCTGGGTGGGCAACGCGGACAACTCCAAGATGAAGGGGGTTACTGGCATCACCGGTGCAGCCCCGGTCTGGCAAGATGTGATGGAGGAAGCCCATCGCATCCTGAACCTGCCGCCCCGGGAGTTCCGTCAGCCGCCAGGGACCATTGCGCTGGAGATCTGCCTGGATTCGGGGACCCGGCCCTCGCCCTACTGCCCCCCCGACCGGCGGCGGGTGGAGGTCTTCGCGGCCGATCAGCCCCCACCCGGCCCGGAGCAAGATCTCTGGCAGCTCGTGGTCCTGGACGGGGCCACCGGGCTGCGCTACGCCGAGGGCTGCCCAGGCCCGTCCATCGAGCGGGTGTTCTACATCGTGCCGGAAGAAGGGCGCTGGTGGGCCGAGCAGCGTCAGATCCCCCAGCCGCCCAGCGAGGTGTGCATCGCGGCCATCCCCCAGGTCATCATCCGATGGCCCAATGAGAGCACCGTGGTCCAAGGGATTGTTCCGGTGCAGGGGACGGTGTGGATCCCGGACTTTGCCTATTACTACGCGGAGTGGGGCATCTTGGGAGCGGACGGCGTCGCCTGGCAGTGGCTGAGCGGTCCGCATCTGGCGCCGGTCCGCGACGGCCAGATCACGGTCTGGAACGCCTCCGGGCTGCCCACAGGGTGGTATGCCCTACGGGTGACCGCCTTCAACCGCGCCGGGCAAGCCTTCGTTGGGGAGGCGCAGACCTACGTGGACAACGGGATCGTCCCCACGCCCACGTCGATCCCGACCGTCACGCTCACGCCGCTTCCTACCCCGACCCCGGAGGCCACGCCCATGCCGACGCTGCCCCCCACCCCATGAACCCCGGACTGGGATCCACACAGGCCGACTGCCCGTCGCTCGGCATGGATCCGGCACGACCGGCGCTCGGATGTTCGCGGCGATTTTCGTCCTGCGTCCTGGCCCGGCGATCCAGAAGGGGTCCCTCCCTCACCGCCCGGCCAGGGACACTCCAGCCAGGATCAGCGCCAGACCCCCGAGAAGCCACCCCGAGAGGGGCTCGCCGAGCCACACTGCCCCCCAGAGCACTGCGAAGATCGGATTGAGATACACCACCAGGGAGACCCCGATCACCCCAGCGCGCTGGAGCAGCGCATAATACATCACGTAGGCGATGGCCGTGCCCAGGACCGCCAGAAGGATCATGGCGGCGAGGGACTCCGGCGCCGGGGAGAGCGTCCACGGCCGATCCAGGAGCAGGCTGAAGGGGAGCGCTATCAACGCGCCGCATACCATCTGCCCGACGGCCGCGTCCACTGGAGAGACCCCGTGCAGCGCCCGCCGGGCGTAAATGGTGGCTGCGGCGTATGAGATGGCGGCTGCCACCACGGCCCCCTCGCTGAGCAGACGTACATGGGCCGCCCGCTGCAGGTCCGGGAACAGCAGGACCAGGATCCCCAAGAAGCCCAGGAGCAGCCCGGCCAGCTGGCGCCGCGAGGGCCGCTCCTCCCGCAGCCACAAGGCCGTGAACCCGGCGACCCAGAGGGGCATGGTGGCGATCAGCACGCCTGCCAGCCCGCTGGCGATGGTCTGCTGGCTCCAGGCGACCAGCGTGTGGGGGAGCGCAGCGTTGAGGGCTCCCATCGCCAGATAGGCCCCCCAGGGCGGGTCCGCTCGGGGACCCGGACGGAGCCGCTGGAACAGCCCGAGGAGAGCGGCGGCGATCAGCAGCCGCCCCGCCACAAACGTGAACGGTGGGATCGTCCGCACCCCTAGGGCGAAAAAGAGATACGAGGCCCCCCAAATCGCTCCCAGCGCCAGCAGGATCGCCACATCTCCCGCGCGCATCTTTGTCTCCTCGGATCGTCATTCGAAGAGCGCATGGTGTCGTCACCTATCACTTAGCTCGCCTCTCCCGCCGGACCTCACGGCGTTTGCCGGATCCCGCACGCTCTTTGACACATTTGGAACGAATGAGGGAACCACAACAACAGCCACGCACCCGACTTCAACACCCAGAATCAATCTAACGTCGCCAACTGGTTGTGTCTCGCCAAATATTACGTGACCTTCCCCTGGGATGCCATGCTGCGGGGAAGAGGAAACCATCGCCTGGAACAAAGCGCCTCTGTCGAAGGAAAACATCGGCGGCGCCTCAGTGGATCCCATGCCGGAACCGCCAAGCTGGCCCGGTGCCCCCGCGTTTGGGATGTCTGTTATGCGGTGGCCCAGGCCTATGCGCGGGGCGAGCCTCTACGTCGGATCCTCTACAGCGCCCATTCAGCCTATCACAGCGGCAAATATTTCGTGTCTTCCAACACCGGAGACGGGAACACGGAGAGGCGACTGCTTTTGGAGGTATGGTGAGGAGAGCCCCGTTGAGGCGGACGGTCCGGAAACAAAAGCACGAGCCTACATCCCCGCCCGTGCGGGACCTTACAACGGCTTGAAAGCCTCAAAGGGCTGCCGGCATGCCTCACAATAAAACAACGCCCGGCACGAGGTGGGCCCGAAGAGGTTCTCCATCCGGGTGTTTGTGGAGCCGCAGAAGGGGCACGGCACCCCCTTCAGCAACTCCGGGGTGATCTCCCCCGCAGACGGCCGGGGCGGCGCGATCCCCAGCTCCCGAAGCGCCTGTCGTGCCCGCTCGCTCATCCGGTCCGGTGTCCACGGCGGCCGATATACCCGCCGCACCTGAACCCGCCGCGCCCCCAGGGCCTGGATGCGCTCGACGATCTCCCGCTCCATCACGTGCAACGCTGGACATCCCACAAAGGTGGGCGCAAAATCCACCTCCACCATGTCATCGCCCACCCGGACGTCGTAGATCAACCCCAGGTCCACCACCGAGACCGTGGGGATCTCCGGATCCTTCACCGCCTCCAGCGCGGCGAGGATCGCCTCCCGGGTCAGCCCCGGCCCGTCCGCCCGCTCGTCGTTCACCATGTCTCCCCCATCCCGGAGCGCGCGACCATCTGGAAATCTGCCAGCAGGGCGGCCAAGTGCTCCGTGTGTCGTCCGATCCGCCCGCCGTAAGCGGGCTCCGCCTCCGGGATCTTCAGGGAGGCCGCCTCCAGGATGGGGCGCACCTCTGCCTTCCAGCGGACCCGCAGCTCAGCCTCCGGGGGCTGGATCCCCGCCGCCACCCGCAGATCCTCCCCGGGCGCCGGCTCGAACAGCCCCAGAGCGTGCGGCCATGCCTGCTCCAGGGCTGCCTGCATCCGGCGGTGGCTCTCCTCCGTGGCATCCCCCAGCCGCAGCACCCAGGCCCGGCTATGCATCAGGTGATAGGTCTCCTCCCGGCGGACCTTCGTCGCCGCCGCCGCCAGCGGCGGATAGGCGCTGTCTATCAAGGCCTCCAGGCGGACCTTCTCCGCGTAATCGAAGAGGAATTGACGGACCACCGTGAAGGCCCAATCCCCCCGCGGGAGCTCCACCAGGGTGGCGTTGCGGAACTCCGGGGGATCCCGGAAGTAGGCCATGCGGTCGGGGTCGGGCCACCCCAGCGCCTGCAGCATCGAATACCAGAGGACCGCATGCCCGATCTCGTCCTGGGCGATGCTGGCCATGGCGATGTCCGCCTCCAGGATCGGGGCGTGGCCCACCCACTCCGCATCCCGATGGCCCAGCAGGACCTCATCGTCGGCCATCGCCAGCAGAAGATGTCCCACCGCCTCCCGGAGGGGGTCCGGGAGCGAGACCGCCTCATTCGGCTTCAGGGAGGGACTGGCCATGGCGCTCCATCCACCTCCGCACCCGCTCCGTCACCCGGAAGCCCCGGGGCTCCCGATACTCTTTCTCCAGAGCGGAGGCAAATAGCTCCTCCGCTTCCTCCGCTTGGGAGGCGTAGATCGCCGCTGCGGGGACCACCCACAGGCTGGCGCAACGGCCCCGACGGGCAAACTGCTCTTTGGCCAGGATCAGGGCCATCTCCGGGTCAGGGGCGTGGACCGCGCCCACGTGGACGTGGGGGTCGCCCCGCTTCTCCTGGAGGAAGACCTCATAGACCGGCCACTGCGTGTCGGCCATTGCGCTCTCCGTTCGTCTGCTGCGCCGCCTTCGCCGCCAGGGCCTCCCGCACCCAGCGCCCTTCCTCGTGGGCTCGGCGCCGGGCCGCCATCCGCTCCGCGTTGCACGGGCCGTCACCCCGGATCACCCGCCAGAACTCCTCCCAGTCCGGCTCGCTGAAGTGCCAGTGCCCAGTCTCAGGATCATAGCGCAGGTTCGGATCCGGGATGGTGAGGCCCAGGCGCAGCACCATTGGCGCGTATTGATCCACGAACTCCTGGCGCAGCTGGTCATTGGTCTTCGTTTTGATTCGCCAGCGTAGCAACATCGGGGTGTGCACCGAGTCGCGGTCCGAGGGGCCGAAGAGCATCAGCGCCGGATACCACCAGCGGTTCACCGCCTCCTGCATCATCTGCCGCTGGGCGGGGGTGCCGGTAGCCAGGGCGACGAAGGCGTCGTAACCCTGTTTGATATGGAAGGATTCCTCGTAGCAGATGCGCTTCATTGCCCGAGCGTAGGGACCGTAGGAGCCCTGGGCCAGCATCAGCTGGTTGACCACTGCGGCGCCGTCGATCAGCAGCCCGATGGCCGCCACATCAGCCCATGTGGGGGTGGGGTAGTTGAACACCACCGAATACTTCGCTTTCCCGGCCAGCAACGCCTCGATCATCTCCTCCCGGCTGATCCCCAGGGTCTCCGCTGCCCGATACAGCAGCTGGCCGTGGCCGCCCTCGTCCTGCACCTTGGCGATGAGGATCAGCTTGCGCCGGAGGGTGGGAGCGCGCGGGATCCATTTCCCCTCGGGGAGCATCCCCACGATCTCGCTGTGGGCGTGCTGGGAGATCATCCGGATCAGCTGCTGTCGGTATTCCTCCGGCATCCAGTCGGTGGGCTCGATCTTCTCCCCTCGGGCGATGCGCGCCTCGAACTCCGCCAGACGGGCCTCGTATTCCGGGCCCCCTTGTGGAGGCGGCGCCTGCTCCGGAACCGGAACCGGATGACCCCGGATGCGGTAGGCGATCATGGGCTCCTCCTTCCTCACGGATCTACAGACAAGGGTTCCGCGCAGGCCAGCCCCCGCGCCGCCCAGTCGCTGAAGGCCTCGGCGATCTGGTCCGGCGAGAGCGGGCCCTTGGGATGATACCAGATGGCCACCCCGTTGAGCGCCGTTAGGATGAAGCGGGTGATCAGCGGGACGTCCAGATCCGCCCGGAAGACGCCGGATGCGATCCCCTCCCGTAGGATCTCCCGGAAGAGCATCTCATAGGCGTCTCGGCGGGCGAGGATCTCGTGGCGGCGCTTCGGGCTCAGAGCCCGCCATTCGTGGTTGAAGACCACCGCCGCATCCTGGCGCTCCGTCGCCACCCGGATGTGGGCGGCCACCGCCATGCGCAGCTTCTCCAGGGGAGGCCGCTCCGAGCGGACGATGGGCTCCAGGCTCGATAGGAAGGCCTGCGCCGCCTCGTCCACGATCTCCCAGAGCAGCTCCTCCTTGGAGGCGATGTGCGCATAGAGGCTCCCTCCCTGCAGGCGGATCGCCGCCGCGATGTCCCGGATGGACGTCCCGTAGTAGCCGCGCTGGCTGAAGAGCCGCCCGGCCACCCGCAGGATCGCCCTGCGTCGATCGCCTCCGCTTCCTCGTGCCATTTTTCTAACAAACGTTTGCTTAAATTATAGGAGGGAGGAGGGATCCCGTCAAGGCCCTCGCCGCAGGATGCCCCCAAAGGCCGAGGTCGGGTTCGGCCTCAGGGATGCTCCGCTGCTGACTCCTGAGAGAAAACTCGGCATCGAGGCGAAAGCCCTCCTACCGGGAGCGGGAGCCGCTTTTGCCGCGACCTCCGAATTCGTAGGAGCGGCTTCAGCCGTGATCTCACTGCCTCAACGACAGAGGTTCGGGGCCAAAGCCCCTCCTACCAAGATCGATCTCTGTAACAGCGGCTTCAGCCGCGACCTTGCTGCCTTGATGACCAAAGTTCGGGGCTAAAGCCCCTCCTACCAGAATTGATTCTGGTTCGGCATCCAAATTGTTGAAGCTCGCTCAAAGCGTGAAGGTTCGGGGCTAGAGCCCCTCCTAAAAAACCCATTGCGCGGCCGGCCACGACACGCCATCGGCTGGGATAGACCTCCGGCCGATGGCGTGCGGCGCCCCACCCGTTCATGGGCCGAGGCGGGCCACCTCAACGCCCATCGCCCGGACATCATAACCCGGCAGCGCCGCCACCGCAGCCTGAAACCGGGAGTCATGCAGGAGCTCCCGGAGCGGGCGGAACCAGGGGTCCTCATACAGATCCTGGGGGATCACCAGATCATAGCGCTCCAGAGCCAGGGGGAGGAAATCCAGCCCCATCGCCGCCGCTCGAATCCCAAGCCCGACGTCAGCCCGGCCGCTGGCCACCGCTGCCGCCACCGCCAGATGCGTCAGCTCCTCCCGATCGTAACCCGGGATGGAGGCCGGATCGATCCCCAGGCGCTGCAGATAGTAATCCAGCAGCACCCGCGTCCCAGCGCCCCGCTGGCGGTTAACGAACCGCACGTCCGGCCGCGACAGATCCCAGAGATCCCGGATGCCCTTTGGGTTTCCCGAGGCCACGATCAAGCCCTGCTCCCGATGGGCCAGGGTGACCACCACCACGGGCACGCCGGCCAGGTAGCGGCGAACATAAGGGAGGTTGTATTCGCCGCTCTCGGGATCCAGGAGATGGGTGCCCGCGAGATGACACTCCCCCCGCCGCAGGGCGATCAGCCCGCCCAGGCTGCCGGCGTTCGCGCTCCGCAGCCGCCGTCCCAGCCAGCGCTCCGCCAGGAACTGGGCCATCAGATCCAGCGCCATGTCATGGCTGCCGATGGCCAAAATCGTCCCCTCGATCGCCTCCGGATCCGTATACAGCTCCACCGCCACCGTCTCCCCCTGGTCATAGCCCTCTACGAAGCGGGGGATCCGCAGGATCCCATCCGCCCGCACCAGGGAGGAGAGCACCCCCGCCCCTCGGGAAAGCGGGGCGGCCACATAGCGTCTGTCTCTTATACACATCTCCGAGCCCAC
>JAGHYO010000383.1 GCA_017743605.1 Thermoflexus sp.
AGCTCTTCCACCCGCTCCCGGGCCTCCTTGCCCCGGGCGATCCCGTGGATCTCCATGGGCTCGGCGATGATCTGGCCCACGATCATTCATGGGTTCAGGGAGGCGTAGGGATCCTGGAAGATGAGCAACACTTGTCCGTTCCGGTTCGCCGCGGCCTCCCGGTTGTGACGTCGACCCAGCGCGCGATCCGATGATGCGGGGCAACCTCCTCCAGCCAGAGGTTCTCCTCCCAGCAGCGATCGATGACGTAGGGACAGGGCAGCACGAAGGGGCGACCCCGCGGGAGCTCCAGCAGGTCCGGGGGCATCCCATCAATAGACACCATCCGGCGGCGCTCCCACTGGTCCAGACGGGGGAGGGAACTTAGCAGGCCCATGGAGAAGGATGGCGCGGGTGAGGATACAGTTCGAGGACCGGCGCCTCCTCCGGGATGTAGCTGGCACGCCTCACCGCCATCCGGTGGGCCAGCCCGGCCACCACCCCCAGATCGTGGGTGATCCAGATGATGGACATCCCCGGCTCGTCCTGCCGGCGCTTCAGCAGATCGATGATCTGGCGCCCGATGGTGAGGACCCGGTTAAGGGAGGCTGTGGGGTCCTGGAAGACCATGGCGATCGCGGAGCCGCGGATGCGGCGGATGTCCGCCTCATTGAGCTTCAACCTGAAAGAGGACCTGCCCCTAAGTAATGCGGCCAGGGGTCTGGAGGATCGGGGGCAGGATCGAGCGCGTCGTCCCGCTCCTTCCGCTGCCTGATTCCCTGACGATCCCCAGCGTCTCCCCTTCGTTCAGCCAGAAGGAGACCCTGTTCACCGCGTGCACTGCACTGCCCCGCGTGAAGAAATGCACCCTCAGGTTCCGGACGTCCAGAAGGAGCAGCATCGGTTCCACATCTTATGGCAAAGGATTCATGCTCCCCGACGCATCCGGAGCCTCTCCCCAAGCGACGCGCTTCGCTCCCATGCCTCCGCTCCGGTAAGGCTCCGAACCGGGGTCACGAGGGAATGACAGAGAGGCTTCGGGGACCCATCAAGATCCCTGATGGATCGGGACGTTCGCTTGGGAAGAAGGTCGTGCGGAAGGGCCCCGAACGTTCATGCTTCATGGCGGTCCTGAAGCCCGGGGACGAACCGGTGACCCTCATCTTCACTGTCCCGGTGGGCAAGGCCGGGGAGCGGCAAATGGGCTGCTTCGAGAACGTCGGCGCCCACTGGGACCTGGGGATGCACGGCAAGTGGATCGTCTCGCCTCGACCGCGGCGGACGATCACCCGGATACGCAGGGATGGTCCCGGATGTAGAAGCGCCAGGGACGGGTGCGAGCGAGGGCATCCCCCCGCACCCGGACGCGCGGGCCGGTGGCTATCTGTTCCTCCGGGGCCCGCTCGCCGGCTTCGATCCACAGCTGGGCGTCGGGAGCACACATGTCATGACCGTTGAACTGCCGATCAATGCCCAGCCCGACGCACACCCGCCCCGGCCCCCGCAGCCAGTCCCGCATGGGGATCCCCCGCCGTCGGCGGGCGATCCAGTTGAGCCCCTCCTCCGGCTCCAGGGCCCGGATCAGGACGGCAGCCGGGAACCCCTCCCGCTCGGTGACCACATTCAGGCAGTAGTGCTGGCCGTAGATGAAATACACGTAGGCATAACCCGGCGGGCCATACATCACCGCGTTCCGAGGAGTCCGGCCGACGGCAGCGTGGGAGGCCTGATCGTCCTCCCCGACGTAGGCCTCCACCTCCACGATGCGCCCGGAGATCCGCTGCTCCCCCACCCGGCGCACCAGCCGCCGGCCTATCAGATCCTGCGCCACCACTAGGGTGGGCCGCGCGAAGAACGATCGGGGCAGGCGCCCTATGGTCTCCGGCGCCAGCGTCGCGCGCTCCATGATCTCCCGCCTGCGATCCTTCATCCCGCCTCCCTCCTCTGGAACACCTCCAGCCGGAATCCCAGCCCGGCCAGCCAGGCCGCGGGATCGGAGGCCCGCAGGAGCGGCTCCTCTAAGATCACCCCGTGGACCCCAAGGGCTGCGGCCTCTGCGACCTCTTGGGGCGAACGGATCCCCCCGGCAAGCAGGACGAGAGCCGATTCCGGGAGGGCGGGGCGCAGCCGGGCTGGCAGCGCCGGGTCCACCGTGAAGGTGCGCCAGTCCCGCCGCTGTGCGATCAGGGCTTGCATGCCCATCGCCCGGGCCCTCTCCACCTCCTCCTCCGTGCGGACCTCGGCCAGCACCGACAGGCCACATTCGGAGGCGGCCTCCAGCAGGGCCTGCAGGCCAGTGGGGCTTAGCATCGCCAGGCTGATCCAGATGGCATCGGCCCCGAAGGCCCGCGCCTCCAGGACCTGAAAGGGGTCCAGGAAGAAGTCGTGGCGGATCACGGGAAGGTCAAGCCGCCGGCGCAACAACGCTTGTTTGACCGCCGCCAGATGCTCCAGGCGGCCCTGGTAATAGCGGGCGTCCGTCATCACCGCCAGGGCGGCGATGCCGCCAGCGGCCAGGGCGAGGGCCAGCCCCACCGGATCATACGTCGGGCGCAGGAGCCCTTCGAAGGGCGCGGCCCGCATGAGGGCAGCCACCGGACGAGGGCTCGTGGGCGGATCCGGGAAGACGGCACGGAGGGGGATAGGGACGGGCCACATCCGGGCCTGCAGGCGCAGCACCCCCTCGTCCAGCACCCGTCGACGCCGGGCCAGCTCCGCCCGCTTGTCCTCCAGGATCTGCTCGAGGAAGCGGCCCCGCCGTCGGGCCCGTTCCCAGACGCTCATGCGCTCTTC
>JAGHYO010000384.1 GCA_017743605.1 Thermoflexus sp.
GGGCTGTTGAGGCTCTGAATTACAAGTGCTTGCGGTTTGTTCGTCAAGAGCTGCGGCCGTTTCAGATCCTCGTGGGTCCCAACGCCAGCGGCAAGAGCACCTTCCTGGACGTCCTGATCTTCCTGCAAGATCTCCTCCGGGAGGACGTCGGGGAGGCTGTGCGGAAGCGGGCGCGCTCCGTTCGGGAGCTGGTTTGGAAGCTGGAATCGGAGCGCTTTGAGCTGGCGGTCGAATTCCGGCTTCCCGATCCGGTTCGAAAGCGTCTGAAGGACCCGTATTCATGGATTCGATATGAGGTCCGGGTGGGAACGGATCCGCAAGGCGTCCTCACCCTTCTGGCGGAGAACCTCTGGCTTCTTCGAGGGGAGGACAAGACGGTTCCCTGTCCCGAGGATTCCCAGCCTGTGCTGTTCCCCAAGGAGCCTTCCCCGCCGAAAAGCATTGTGAAAGAACCGCGAGGGCATGCCCCCGCCGGCTATCGAAAGATCATGGCCCGCACAGAGCGGGGACGGCTCTATATCCGTTCGGAGACGACGGACTGGAACTTCTCTCTCCCCGCCGATCGGAAGCGAGCGGGTTTGCTCATGATCCTTGAGGAGGAAGAAAGGTTCCCGGCAAGCACCTGGTTGCGCCGGGTGCTCATGGAAGGGGTGCAGTTTTTGATGCTGAACAGCCGGGCGATGCGCTGGCCGTGTCGTCCAGATGCCCCGCAGACCTTCCAGCCGGATGGCTCGAATCTCCCTCGGGTCGTGGAGAATCTTCAGAAGAGCGACCCACATCGGCTGGAACGCTGGGTTCAACATCTCCGAACCGTTCTTCCCGAGATCCAGAAGGTGACGGTGAGGGAGCGGGAGGAGGACCGCCACCGTTACCTCGTTGTGGAAACTCGAGAAGGGCGCTCGCTGCCATCCTGGCTGCTCTCCGACGGGACCCTGCGTCTGTTCGCCATGACCCTCCTGGCCTATCTACCGGGGGAGAAGGGGATTTATATGGTGGAGGAGCCGGAAAACGGCATTCATCCCCGGGCCCTGGAGGCCGTCTATCAATCCCTCTCTTCGGTTTACGAGGGACAGGTCCTGTGCGCGACCCATTCGCCCATCCTGTTAAACTTGGCGAAGCCGGAGGAGCTGCTCTGCTTTGCGCGCGCGGAAAGCGGGGCAACCGATATCATATCGGGCGATCGGCATCCCAGGCTGAGGGAATGGAGGGAGGCTGTGGCCCTGGGAGATCTCCTTGCCGGCGGGATCCTGGGATGAACGGCTTAGATGTGAAAGACCTGGTTCTCCTGGTGGCCGATGCGGATATGGAACAGGCCGTGCGGGGGCTCCTTGCCCGCCCCGCGGATCTGGGGATCCGCGCAGGGATCGCTTTCGATGTCTTCAGGCACCCTCGAAGGGACCCCGGGGTGTTTCATGAAGCCCCGGATTTCCTGAGACCTTTGCAGGGACAGTATCGGCGCGCGCTCGTTTTGCTGGACCGGGAGGGTTCCGGACGGGAGACGTGGAGCCCGCGGCAAATTGAGGAAGACATCCAGCGCCGTCTGGACAGCGCGGGATGGAAAGACCGATCTGCTGTTGTGGTGCTGGATCCCGAGCTGGAGGCCTGGGTCTTCTCGGGGTCACCGCATGTGATCCGGGTGATCGCGGACGGAGATGAGACGCTATACCTCCGTATCCTTCGGAAATACACGCTCTCCGACCTGGGAAAACCGGCTCGCCCCAAGGAGGCGATGGAGGAAATGCTGCGTCAGAAGCGCATCCCGCGATCGGCCTCTTTATATGGTGAGCTGGCCAGGCAGGTTCCCGTCTCGGTTCTCTCCGGATGTCGGGATCAGGCTTTTCGGAGATTCCGCCGCTTCCTGCAGGACTGGTTCCCGCCAGGGGAGTGAGAAGTGCGACATCGAGGAGTCCGGCGGGCTCGGCGCACGCCGCCGATGGCGGGATGATCCGGTTGTTTCAGATGTGACATCTTGCAGCGATTCTGAAAAGCGATTCCGGCGAACAAACGAGATGCGCATCGCGCTGGTCCATGACTGGCTGAATCAGATGGGCGGGGCGGAGGTGGTGCTGGAGGCCCTGAAGGGGATCTTCCCCGGGGCCCCCATCTACACCAGCATCTACGACCGCCGCCGCATGCCGGCCCGCTACCGGGAGTGGGAGATCCGCACCACCTGGCTGGACGCCCTCCCATTTATCCACCGCTATCATCAGCTTTACCTTCCCCTTTACCCCCTGGCCTTCGACGCCCTGAACCTCTCGGATTACGATGTGGTGCTGTCGAACAAGAGCGGGTTCTGCCACGGGGTGGTCACCGGCCCCTCCACCGTTCATGTGTGCTATTGTCTGACCCCCACTCGTTACGTCTGGGGCTACGAGGAATACGTGGCCCGGGAGCGGCTGCCCCGCTTCCTCCGGGGCGGGTTGCGGCCGCTGATCGCCGCCCTCCGGCTCTGGGATCGCCTGGCCGCCGACCGGGTGGACCTCTTCATCGCCATCTCCACGGAGGTGGCCCGGCGCATCCGCAAGTTCTACCGGCGTCCGTCCCTCCTCCTGCATCCTCCGGTGGAGGTGTCCCGCTTCCAGCCCGCCTCCCGGGTCGAAGACTACTACCTGATCGTCTCCCGGCTGGTCCCTTACAAGCGGATCGACCTGGCCATCCAGGCCTTCAACCGGCTGGGGCGGCCCCTGGTGATCGTTGGGGACGGTCGGGATCGGCCCCGGCTGGAGGCGATGGCAGGCCCGACCGTCACCTTCCGGGGGC
>JAGHYO010000385.1 GCA_017743605.1 Thermoflexus sp.
AGATTGAGGAGCGGCCGGCTGCGGGCTGGGGCCAGGGGCTTCGGGGGCCGTGGGCTCCGGCGGCAGCCGTCCCTCCATGATGGCCCGGAAGGTCTCCGCGTCCAGGGTCTCCAGCTCCATCAGCTTCTGGGCTACCACCTCCAGCTTGTCCCGATGCTCGGTGAGGATCTGCTTGGCCCGCTCGTAAGCCTCCATCACCAGACGGCGGACCTCGGCGTCGATCTCCTGAGCCACCGCGTCGCTGTAGTCACGCTGCTCTGCGATCTCTTTGCCCAGGAAGATCAGCTCTTCCTTCTTCCCGAAGACCATCGGGCCCAGCTTCTCGCTCATCCCGTAGCGGGTGACCATGGCCCGGGCCAGCTCGGTGACCCGCTCCAGGTCCTCCGCCGCCCCAGTGGTGATGTCCCCGAAGACGATCTCCTCCGCCGCCCGCCCGCCTAGGGCCATCGCTATATCGTCCAGGAACTTGGACCGCGTCCACAGGGTGCGATCCTCCTGGGGGAGGGCGAGGGTGTAACCGCCGGCCATCCCTCGGGGGATGATGGTGACCTTGTGGATCGGGTCGCAGTTGAGCAGGTAATAGGCGACCACGGCGTGGCCGGCCTCGTGGTAGGCGATGATGCCCTTCTCCCGATCAGTGATGATGCGGCTCTTGCGCTCCGGTCCGGCGATGACCTTCTCAATGGCCTCCTCGAGATCCTTCATGGCGATCTTCTTCTTGTTCTTGCGGGCGGCCAGGATAGCGGCCTCGTTGACCACGTTGGCGATGTCGGCGCCGACGAAGCCTGGCGTGGCCCGGGCCAGCACGGAGACGTCCACGTCGTCGTCCAGCGGCTTGCCCCGCAGGTGCACCCGGAAGATGGCCTCACGGCCCTTCACGTCCGGCCGGTCCAGGATCACCCGGCGGTCGAAGCGCCCGGGGCGCATCAGGGCAGGATCGAGGATGTCCGGGCGGTTGGTGTTGTGCAGCAGGATCGGCGTCTCCCCGCCGAAGAAGGCCTCATGCTGACAACCGCAGAGGTCGTAAACGTACCCCTCGTAGGGCACGCGGCGCACCGACCGAACCACCGGCAGATGCGCGCGGCTGTTCTCCCGCTTCCAGCCGGGCAGCAGGGGGTTGTCCCAGCGGCCCAGGACCAGGCGATGCGCCCGAACGGCGGGGAGCGGCTTGCCTCCAGCGATACGGCGCCCGGCCCTGACGCGGAAGGTGGAGACGCAGCTGTTCAGGCCGTGCATCCGGCAGAGCCAGTGGAGCTCCAGAATCAACGAACGGTTCACGGAGGTGATCTCCAGCTTGCCCTGGGCGTCGATATGGCCGTCCCCTCGGGCGTAGCCCCGCAGGAACTCCACGAAATACTCGAAGGGAGCTTCGAACAGGAATGTTGGCACGTGCTTGCTCCGGGCGGTCCGCCCAACGTGACAGGCGAAGAAATCGGCCAGCGGCTTGCTGTGATACACCAAGCGGATCGCCCGACCCGGCTCTTCCCGGATGCGATCCGGCTTCAGGCCGAAGATCTCTTGCATCAGCCGGCGGATGTCCTCGATTTCCTCGTGTGCGTCGGCGCCCAGGGAGAAGATCACTTCCTTGCGGCTGTAACCATCTGCAGCGAAATACCCAAGAAGCCGGCACAGCTCCAGCGTCACCGGCACTTTCTCCGGAAGAGCGTGCGGAGAAGCGGCGCGGCTCAAGGGGCGCGGGAGATGGAGCCCGCGGCGCCACTTGGAGATCGTGGTCTGGGAGACCCCGAGAGGGGGGGCGACCGCCCATTCGTAGGCCGCTTGGATTTGCTCAGGCTCTTCGTAGAGGGGCAGCTCCATCGAAAAGGCCTGAGGGAAGCGATGCGCACGAACCGCGCGGGCGCGGGAGGAGCGATTGACCTTGTAAGGCAAGGCGACCAGGACGTCGCCGGGCCGCAGCTCCGCTACCGCCTTGGTAACCAGGCCTTGCCGGGTGCGGACGAACACCGAGTGGTTGCCTGTGGCCCGGATGGTCCCGCCAGCGAATTCGATCTCGTAGATCTCGTCCACCCAGTGTCGGAACACGCCGCGGACCGGGACGAAGGCGCTGTGACCGAAGCGCAGGGCGCGGTTCCCCCGGGGATCATGTCGGGGGGCCAGCCCGAGGGCCATGAAGTCGGCGGGCTTCTCAACCCCCTCCTCGCCTGGGGCGTAGTAACGGTCCACCACCTCCGCAATGGGGAGGAGACGGGCGCGTCCGTCCCGCTCCTTGATCAGGATGGGGGTGTCGCCGGTGACGCTGGCCGCCATGATGATCACATTGGTGTCGGTGTCGAAGCCGTCCATTTCCACCAGGATCTGGTTCAGCGTCTGCTCTCGCTCGTCGTGGCTGCCGCCGATCCCGGCGCCCCGGTAGCGGCCCACGGCGTCGATCTCGTCGATGAACACGATGCAGGGGCTGTGCCGCTTGGCCTGCTCGAAAAGATCCCGCACCCGGGCGGCCCCCACGCCCACGAACATCTCCACGAACTCGGAGCCCGAGATGGAGAAGAAGGGCACGCCGGCCTCGCCGGAGACGGCCTTGGCCAGCAGCGTCTTGCCGGTGCCCGGCGGGCCGACCAAGAGGACCCCCTTGGGAATGCGGGCGCCCAGGGCGATGAATTTCTCCGGCTCTTTGAGGAACTCCACCACCTCCTGGAGCTCCTGTTTGGCCTCTTCGGCCCCGGCCACGTCATCGAAGGTCACCGTGGGGCGCTCCCCGGTGAACATGCGGGCCCGGCTCTTGCTGAAGTT
>JAGHYO010000386.1 GCA_017743605.1 Thermoflexus sp.
AGATGTGTATAAGAGACAGGGCTTGCGGCCGGCCCCGGAGACCCCGGACTTCGCGTCCACCACGATGGGCTCGGGCCCTATGGCCCCGGCCTGAGCCAGGGGGAGCAGGGCCAGGAGGGTGGCAGTGGGGTAGCAGCCGGGGTTGGCGATCAGCGCCGCCTCGCGGATGGCCGCCCGGTTCCACTCCGTCAGGCCGTAGACCGCCTCGGGCAACAGCTCGGGAGCGGGATGTTCCTCCTTATACCATCGGGCGTACGTCGCGGGGTCCTTGAGGCGGAAGTCGGCGGAGAGGTCGATCACGCGCACGCCTGCAGCGCGGGCCTGGCGGGCCACCGAAGCGGAGACGCCGTGGGGGAGCGCCAGGAACACCGCGTCCACCTGATCCAGAGGGGCTTCCGCGAAGCCCATCACCGGGAAGTCCTCTGTGGTGGGAAAGAGTTGGGAGAGGACGCTGCCCGCGCCGCTCTCCGAGGCGGCGAAGGCGATCTCCACCGCCGGGTGTCGCCGCAACAGGCGGAACACCTCGAACCCGGCGTAGCCGGTCACCCCGTAGACTCCCACACGCCACATCCCTGGGCCTCCCGATCCAGAGCGCCGGGGGAAACAAAAACCCCCCGGACATCGAGTTCGGGGGGTTGGGATGATCCTTTGGGAATTCGATCAACGGCGAATGGGCCGCCTCCCCACACCGGACCCGATGCCCGGCAGGGTCTTCGGACGACGGATGCGTGGGAAGCGGATGAAGGCCGCGTGCATAGGGATTCGGAATCCTGTCTCATGGATTTGGCACAATCATAATCAGGTTCTGGGGATCTGTCAAATCTGAGGTTCAGATGAGTTGGGATAGGGGGAAGAGGAGGGCCTGGAGGGCGGCCCGCGCCGCCCCAAGGACCTGTCGCGCCCGCTGCGAAACCGACCCCCCGGCTTCCGCCGCACCCATTTCCCCTTCCGCCAAGGCCCATTCGGACCCTCCCCCGCCTCCGGCGACGCCCCACATGGCTCCCCGACCCATCACCCAATGGCATAGACCCGCCATAGCCACGCCACCCTCTTCTCCAGTGCTCCGAAGACTTGTTCCTATAGCGCCCCATCCCGACGGGCCCTTCACATCCCGAAAGGTCTCCTCGATCTTCATCCGCCGGAGATCGATCCGCAGGGCTTCTTCCGGCTCCGAGGGCTCATCATCCACAAGGGCTCGCCGCATTCCCGCTGCCAGAGGCCGATGCGGCGCGCCCGCACCGGCCTTTTATCCCATATTTCCTGATCGATGACCTTCCGACCTCGGCCGACATCCAGGGCCACTTCTTGCCCTTCCGCATCCCCGAACGGAGGCGGGGGACTCCTCCGATTCCGGCGAAGGACCAACGAAAGGCCCGCGGCCGCGAGATCCGGCAGAAGCGCTCAGTCACGGAACTCCCGGTCCCGCCCCAGCAGCCGCTCCCTCAGAAACGTCTTCCACGCCCGCCGAGGGTTCATGTTTCGAGCATCTGCCCTCGCCGCGATGGTCCGGGAAGAATCACGGATGAGCTCCCACGGGATCGCTTGCCTTCGATGGGGGATGGCCCGCCGCGAAAGCCCGAAGCCTCGGGTCCAGCTATCCTGGAGCACTCCCACGTAAGGCGTCCGGCGAACCGCGATGGCGCTCGATCTCCGGCCCGTCTCTTAGGACCAGGGGGCCTGTTCCGAAAAGCGGCGCGCCCGCGCCGGACGCCGATCCCCTAGCGCAAAGGGCATGGGATACGCGGCACAAGCAAGGCGATGACCTCGTACCTGACCCGCTGCGGGCAGGTGACAGGCCTCGACGTCGCCCACGAGGCTGTCCGTTTCTCCCGTCCGCGGAGAGCAACGCGACGGGTCCAGGCCTCCGTGATGGAAATCCCCTTTGCTGACCGCAGTTTCGATCTGGTCGTCAGTTGGGGTGTGCCCTGCGTGAGGGGCGTCCCAGATGATGTCCAGGCGCTGCGGGAGATCCGTCGGGTCCTCGTCCCCGGAGGACGGTTCTTGCTCTGTCGGCCGGCCTACAACGGGCTGCGCGGGCATCACGACGTCGCCGTGCACATCTGCCATCGGTATACCAAAAAGGACATCGTCCGGCGATTCCGGGAGGCGGGCCTTCAGGTGGAACATCTGTCGTATGCCAACGCCTTGCTCTTTCCCCTGGCCCTGCTCAAGCGGACGGCAGAGAAGATATGGCCCTCCGGGGAGATTCGTTCCGACCTGACACTCGGGCTTGGCCCTCTCGACGGCCGGTTCGGGAGGATTCTGGCGGCGGAGGCACCTTTCGTGGCCGGGCGGGTATGGCCCTTTGGGCTGAGCCGGATTGCGGTTGGACGCACGTTGCGCTGAGGTGAAGCGTATGGCCAAGCGAGTTCCGGTGTCAGCGCCGTTTTCCCTGCCTTCAACGACGGGGGCGCCATCCCCAGCAAGATCCTCACCGCGCGGATCGCCCCGGCCAAGCCCGAGAAAAGGTGTACTCAACCCGTGGGAAACAAGGGGAACGAAGCGAGGGGATTTGACCAAAGGGTGAAGGAGCCCATAAAACAAAGCCCAAAGGGAACGCCCGCACGAGGAGCACGCATATGCCCCGCGACCATCTCCGCCTGGCGGTGGATGCCCTGATCGACGTCTGGAAGGAGCTGGGCCCTCTGGTAGGAATCTCCCTGTTCCCCGGAGCCGCTCTCATCCCCCACGCCCTGGGCGCCCTCGAGATCCTCCGCAACCC